>CAUGFN010000014.1:0-34983 GCA_959598745.1 uncultured Eubacteriales bacterium | reverse complement strand
ATTGGTAAGATGATTACTCCAGAAATCATGATTCCACTTGTTGGCGAAGTTAAAGAGTTAAAATATGTTAAAGACGTAGTTTGTGCAACAGCAGATAAAATAATTGCTGAAGCTGGTGTTGATATGAAGTATCAAGTTGGTACAATGATAGAGATACCAAGAGCTGCTCTTACAGCTGACGAAATTGCTAAAGAAGCTGAATTCTTCTCATTTGGTACAAACGACTTAACACAAATGACATTCGGATTCTCAAGAGATGATGCTGGTAAATTCTTAGGAGCTTACTATGACAAGAAGATTTATGAGAACGATCCATTTGCTAAAGTTGACCAAGTTGGTGTTGGTAAATTAGTTGAAATGGCAGTTAAATTAGGTAAAGAGACAAGACCTAATATCAAATTAGGTGTTTGTGGTGAACATGGCGGTGAACCTACATCTGTTGAATTCTTCCACAGAGCTGGTTTAACATACGTTTCTTGCTCACCATTTAGAGTTCCAGTTGCAAGACTTGCAGCTGCACAAGCTCAAATCAAATATCCAAGAAAGTAATCATATAGATTATTTAATAAGCCGAGGTTTTAATGCCTCGGTTTTTTTATACTTGGAAAATTGCTATGTATTGTTATAATTAAAACAAGTTCACATTTGAATTATTTAAAATATAAAATAAATTTCTATGGTTATTAATTAGTGATATGATATAATTTTTCTGAGGTGATTTTATGAAGGAGATAGTTTTCGTTACACACAATCATGGAAAAGTAGCTTTTGCACAGAACTTTTTTAAAAATACAAAGCTTGATATATTTGAATATGAATTGGACGAGCCAAGAAGTGATGATATAAGAGAGATTGCAGCTTGCAAAGTAAAAGAAGCATATGAACTTGTAAAGAAACCATGCATAGCACAAGATTCTGGTTTTTTCATAGATGCATTAAATGGTTTTCCTAAATGCTTTGTTAATTTCACGTTAGAAACTCTTGGAATAGAAGGTATACTTAAACTTATGAATGGAATTAAGAATAGAAAATGTTCTTTTAAAGAATGCTTGGCATATTATGATGGCAAGGAAATAAAATATTTTGACGGAAATCATGATGGCATTTTATCAGAAGAAATATTAGGAGTTAATAGAGAAGAAAAGTGGTCAGATTTATGGTATATATTTAAACCATATGGCTACGATATTACACTTGCAGAAATGTCACCAGAACTAAGAGATAATAGAGAGATAAGTGAGCACAATCATTCGGCAATGATTGACTTTTCAAATTGGTTTGAAAAAGATGAAAAATAAAAGGCATAAAGTCGACATTTTTGGTAAAAATATTTCTAAAGGAGGAATTAAAATGAAAGTTAGAGATATAATGACTAAGGATGTTGTTTTTGCAAATAAAGACGATTCAGTACTTACCGTTGCAAAACTAATGAAACATCATAATGTTGGAGCTATTCCAATAGTTGAAAATGCTGAAAAGGTTTTAGGAATGGTAACAGATAGGGATATAGTCTTAAATATGGCAGACTATAATTTTGATCCGGCAAATACTTTTGCACTTAAGCTTATGACGGATAAGTTATATACTGTAAAACCTGAAGCAGATTTAAGCAGTGCATTGGCATTAATGAAAAAGCAACAAATAAGAAGGTTACCGGTTATGGAAGATAACAAGCTAGTCGGAATGTTGTCAATTGGAGATATTGCAGTACGTTCAGATTACAATATGGAGATGAGTGAAGCAATTTCAGAAATTTCAATGCCAGATAGACCAGAAAATATATAAGCAAGTATGAGGCATGATATTAATTCGTGCCTCATACTTATTTATCTTGCTTTTTTATAGAATATGTGCAAAAATATAGATAGATTTTGAAAAGAAGAGGTGCTTTGTAAATATGGATAAAAGCAAAAAAATAAGAATTTTAGAAAGAGTAGGAGTATTTTTGGGAACGATACTTTTACTATATTTGTTAGTTAAGTTTGCTACATACTTTATGCCATTTTTGATAGCAGGAATAATTGCGGTTTTGATAGAACCAGTTATAAAATTTTGCATGAATAAACTAAAAATGAGCAGAAGAGTAAGTTCGATAATAATAGTTGCTTTGACAATTGTATTATTAATTTTAGCAATTGTATATGGAAGCTTAGGAATAATAAAAGAAATAGGCAACCTTTCAAGCAATATAGGACCTGCGATAACGACAACGACAAGATTTATAGACTCATTGAGTGGCAAAGTTAGTGAGATATATCCAGATATTCCAGAAAATATATTGATTGCAGTTGAAAGTTCACTTGTTGATTTTGTTGGAAAACTTGGAAATTTGGTCGCAGAGGCTGCTACTAAACTTGTTTCATTGTTGCTTTCGGTTCCAACTATGATAATAAATACGGTAATAACAATCCTAGCACTTATATTTTTCACAAAGGATAGGATTTATGTTATAGATATGATGGAACATCATATGCCAAAAAGCTGGATAAAGAAATGCATGGAAGTTGGTACTGAAATTTTTTCAACTATAGGCGGATACATAAGAGTATATGCAAAAATACTATTTATAACATTCGTAGAATTATATGTAGCATTTATAATAATAAACGCAATAGGATTTAAAATTGACTACCCATTGATACTTGCTATGGTAATATCGATAGTTGATATATTGCCTATACTTGGAGTAGGAACAGTGCTTATTCCTTGGGCTTTGTGGATGCTTGTAGTTGGCAATTGGGGGCTTGCACTTGCACTTATAATCACATATGGTGCAATCTTTTGCATAAGACAATTTTTAGAGCCAAAACTTGTAAGCAAACAATTTGGAATACATCCACTAATCACGCTATTTGCAATGTATGCAGGATATAAATCATCAGGCGTATTTGGACTTATCTTAGGACCAGTTTTACTTATGGTATTAAGATGCATATTTGCAAAACAAATAGAGAATGGACTATTCAAAGATATATTTGAAGAAAAATAATATAAGAAAGCGGAGTAAAAAGCTAAGTGGCTCTTTACTCCGCGTTTTTATTTAAAATTTATTCTTGGGTGGGTATACAGCTGTTTCATTAGGCGTTGTAATTTTTTTGATTTCAAAGACTTCTATTATTGGCATAGGGCCATGGTAATCTTTTAATTTAATTGTGCCTTTGATTTCTATCCAAGAGTTGTTTTCAAAGTTTTTGATTTCATCAGATTCGCATAGAAAACCAACAATTCTATAATCGTTATCTGAAACAATCATATCTCTAGCTGTTACAAATTGATTTTCTTTAAAATCGTTAACTCTAAAAACATATCCGGTGGAATGAATTTTTTTACCGTATGTATTTATCTGTGTTATCATGTACATCTTTTAATATGCTAGTATAGTTACTGTTATTCATGCTGATAGTCTTACCAGTAAAAAGTTTTGCAAAGCATAAGAGCGAAAGTAAAATAATAATTGTAGATAAGATAATTGTAAAAAGTTTAAAGCTAAATTTTATATTTATAATCTTCATAAAAATGTCCCCCAATCCTTAGTAAATCTTATGACTTTTTTGAAAAAATATGACAATGTTGTGTGTGGCAAATAGATTACAAGTAGGGTTTTTAAATCTTGATAAGATTTTAGATATGTTATATAATTTATAGGCAAGGAGGCGGTTACATGATAGTTGCAATAGATGGTCCTGCAGGGACAGGAAAGGGAACTGTGGCAAAACTAATTTCAGAAAGACTTGATTTCGTATATATAGATACAGGAGCGATGTATAGATGCATAACTTTAAAGATGATAAGAGAAAACATCTCACTAAATGAAGAAGAAAAAATAAAGGATTTGCTAGAAAGAACGAAAATAACTTTCAAAAATCTAAGTGATAAACAACATGTATATTTAGATGGAGAAGATGTTTCGGATTTAATAAGAAAACCTAATGTAAATGAATTAGTTTCGCCAGTTTCAGCAATAAAAATAATAAGAATTAAAATGGTGGAGCTTCAACGCAAATTGGGTGAAGAGGGAAATGTCATAATGGAAGGCAGAGATATAACAACCGTTGTATTTCCGAATGCTGAAGTAAAAATATATTTGGATGCAAAACTAGAAATAAGAGCAGAAAGAAGATACAAAGAGTTAGTTGAAAGAGGCAATAATGTAACATATGAAGATACATTAGAAAGCATAAGAAAAAGAGATAAAAATGACATGGAAAAAGAAATGGGTGCATTAAAAATCGCAGAAGATGCCGTAGTTATTGATACATCTAATATGACCATCGAAGAAGTGTATGATAAAATAAAAGAAATAATAGAATTAAAAAAGTAATATAAGAGATTATGAAAGGAATTTAAATAAGAATGGCGACTTACATTCTATAATAAAAAATACATAACTTTCATATCATATAAATATAACAAAATCATAATCGCCATAAGAGGGCAAAAGGAGAAAAAATGGTTATAAGGTCAATTGTAAAAGGATTTGCACATATTTGTTTTCATACAATATACAGAACAAAAATAAAAGGAATAGAAAATATACCAAAAGAAGGCAAGGCCGTGCTTTGCTCTAATCACATACATATGTTTGATTCGGCAGGTATAATAGCTCATGTAAAAAGAATGACATATATAATAGCAAAAGAGGAATTATTTAAAACGAAATTTAAAAATTGGTTTATGAGGCAAATGGGAACATTTCCTGTCGCTAGAGGAACTGGTGGAAAAGAAGCGATAGACACTGCAACAGAATATTTAAATCAAGGCAATCTTTTGCTTATATTCCCTGAGGGTACAAGAAACGGCTTAGCAAAAGGTGTAAAGTTTCAAAAAGGTGCAGCATACATAGCTATACAAAGTAAATCGCCGGTTATTCCTATAGGTGTTACAGGAACATTCAAACTATTTTCAAAGATTTGTATAAATATTGGAGAGCCTATAGATATAACAGAATATTTAGATGATGAAAAAGTAGACCCTAGAAAAGTAGTTGCATTAACTAAAAAAATAGAGAGCGAAGTAATAAAGCTAAGAGATGAAAATTAAAGAACACAACCATAAATAAAGAGAGGATTAAAAATGGAAAAAGAAGAATTAGTTGGACTTATTGAAGCATTGCTTTTTGCAAGCGGAAAGATGGTAAATATAAAAGTTTTATGTGATGTAACAGGATGCGAAAAAGAAGATGTCATAGAAGCACTTAACACATTAAAACAAAATTTAATAGAAAGAAAAAGCGGAATACAATTATTAGAGGTAAAAGAATCATATCAGCTTGCAACACTTGAAAAATACTATACATATATTTGTACAATGCTAGATAATAGGCCAAAGCCAAACTTGTCGCAAGCTGCTTTTGAGGTATTATCAATAGTTGCATATAATCAAAATGTGACAAGAGCTGAAATGGAGAAAATAAGAGGTGTTTCATCAGATAGTGCATTAAACAAATTATTAGAATACAACTTAGTTGAAGAAGCAGGAAAAATGGATGCGCCAGGAAGACCGATGATGTATAGAACAACTGATGAATTCTTAAAAATGTTCGGGTATAATTCTATAAAAGACTTGCCAGAACTACCAAAGCTTAAAGAAGAAGTTGATGAGCAAATGAAAATCGAAGAAGAGTTATCTACAGAAGAAAATGCTTAAAACTAAGGAGGAACAATAATTGAAAATAATTTATGGACGCAGTGGATGTGGTAAAACATACTTTGCAATGAATGAGATAAAAGAAAATATAAAAGGGGCTTATGAGGGTCCCTTACTTTACATTGTGCCAGAACAATTTTCACTTACAGCCGAGGTTGACCTTTCAAAGATAATTGGCAGAGGAGGAATTATAAAAGCGGAGGTTGTTACATTTAAAAGATTATGTCACAGAATATACAATGAGCATGGTTTTAAGAAAGATACACTAGATACTGCGGCTAAAACTATGTTGCTTTATTATATAATGAGCAAAAACGAAAATAAGCTAAAAGTTCTTAATGGCGTTTCTAAGAATTTAGGATTAGTTACAACTGTGAGTGATATGATTTCAGAGTTTAAAAGATATAATGTAACACCAGAGATATTAAAAAGCTTTGCACCAAAAAGTGAATACTTAAAAATGAAACTAGATGACTTGATTTTTATATACGAAGCTTTCGAAGAAAAAAATCAAGGAAGTTACATGGATAAAGATGATGAATACACAAAAATGTCAGAGCTTATAAAGAATTCAGATATAGTAAAAGGTGCTAAGATTTGGATAGATGGCTTCGATGGCTTTACACCGCAAGAATTAAATATAATAAATGAATTAGAAAAAGTGGCAGATGTCTCTATACTTCTTACATTAGATGACACAGACAACAACATGTTTTTACTAAATAAAAAAACATATCAAAAATTGTCCAAAGAAAATAATGTAGAGACAATATATTTAAGTGAGCAAAAGAGATTTAATAATATAGAATTAAAACATTTAGAAGAAAACTATAATTCGACATTTATAAAAAAATACGAAGAGAAAACGAAAAACATAGATATACAAATAGAAAAAAATCCATATGAGGAAATAGAAAATATCGCTATAAAAATCTTAGAAAAAGTAAGAGATGAAAACTTAAGATACGAGAATATAGCTATAGTTACAAGAAACATAGATAGTTATAAAAACAATTTTAAGATGATTTTTACCAAGTACAACATTCCATATTTCTTTGATGATAAGCATGAGCTTTCCGCACAACCTCTTATAACATTAGTGTCTATGCTTTTAGATATATGTACAAGCAATTACTCATATGAATCAATCTTTAATTATCTAAAAACAGGACTTACAAATGTAGAAGATGTAAACGATATAGATAGGTTAGAAAATTATGTGTTAGAATGGGGCATAAAGGGCAATACATGGCTTAAAGAATGGACATTTGGTAAATCAGATTTAGAAAAAATAAATCAGATAAGAAGACAAGTAATAGAGCCAATTGTAGAATTTAAAAATAAGTTTTCAAAACAGAAAAAAGTATCTGAAATAGCAAAAGAGCTATATAACTTCCTTATAGAAATAAAAGCGTATGAAAATATACAAAACAAGATAAAAGAGTTAAAAGAAAAAGAAAATCCAAGCGAAACCGAAATAGAGATAACAAACACATACATACAAGTATGGAATATATTTATAAAGTTATTAGATGAAATTGTAATGGTACTTGGCGAAGAAGTCGTTTCATTTGATAGATTTAAAAATATATTAAAACAAGGAATAATGCAAAATCAAATAGGAATACTTCCAACAACTAGAGACCATGTTGTGATAGGAGATGTTAGTAGAACTAGAAATTCAAATATAAAAGTTTTATTTGTAATAGGTTTAAATGACGGCGTTTTTCCGATGCCATATAATGATGAGGGATTTATAAACGATAACGAAAGAAACGAATTATTAGATGGTGGAGTCGAAATCGCAAAGGATACAAAAATGCTTTTACTAGAAGAAAATTTTAATATCTATAAAGCATTGACAACACCGACAGATGAGCTTCATCTATCGTATCCAATATCAGATACAGATGGAAAAGCACTTAGACCATCAGAAGTAATAAATAGCTTGAAAAGGATATTCCCTAATATAAAAATCAGTAGTGATGTAATAGCAAAAGAAACATTAAAAGAAAAGGTAAATACGATAAATTCGACAGTGCCAAACTTGCTAAATGATATAAGAGAAGAATTGGATGGCGAAAGTAAATCAGAAGAATGGAAGAAAATATATTTATGGTTTGCCGAAAATCAAAAAGAAAGAATTTCATATATTGAAGAGGGATTAAATTATAAAAACACAATAGAGTATATAAGCAAAGAAAGCGCAAATAAGTTATATGGAAACGAAATGAATACAAGTGTATCAAAATTAGAGACATACGCTAATTGTCCTTTTAAATATTACTTGCAGTATGGATTAAATGCAAAAGAAAGAAAAGTATATAAGCTAGATACACCAGATGTTGGAATATTTTTACACGAAATAATTGAAAGATTTTCAAAATACTTATTAGAAAGAAATATAAGCTTTAGAGATATAGAAAAAGAAAAAAGTGATGAAATAGTATCAAACATAGTAGATGAAGTTTTACTAGATTTTAAATCTAATATAATGACAAGTACTAATAAAATGAAACAACTTAGCTTAAAACTAAAGAAACTTATAAAAAGAGTAATCTGGACAATAGTATTGCAAATAAAAGAAAGTGACTTTGAAGTCGTAGCAAGCGAATTAGAGTTTGGAAAAGGTAAAAAAGTGAACGCCATAGAAATAGAATTAGAAAATGGGCAAAAAGTTTTGCTAAGTGGAAAGATAGATAGAGTGGATATAGCAAAAACTGAAGAGGGAAAATACATAAGAATAATAGATTACAAATCATATAGCAAAGAAATGAAACTATTTAATGTATATTCAGGGCTAGAAGTACAGCTTATAACATACATGGATGCAGTGGACGAGCTTGAAGCAATGCCAGGAGGAATCTTATATCTAAAGTTAGATGACCCGATGATAAAAACGTCAAAAAATATTGAAGGTGAAGAAATAGAAGAGCAAATAAGAAAATCACTAAGAATGAACGGAATGATAGTAGCAAACACAAGACTAATAAAAGCAATGGATACAGAAATGACATCAGAATCAAATAACCTAAACTTAAAAATATCAAAAGAAAAATACACAGGAAAAACATATGTCCCAACAGAAGAAGAATTTGAAAAACTAAGATTCCATGTAAGAAAAACATTAAGAAGTCTATGTGAAGAAATATTATCCGGCAAAATAAAAAATCAACCAGTAAAATGCAAAGGCAAAACACCATGCGCATGTTGTGACTACAAAGTAATCTGCCAATTCGATAAAAAACTCGGTAATGATTTTAAAACATTACATGAAATGAAGAAAGAAGAAATCTGGGAGCAACTAAAATTAGAATAAAAAAGAACAATTAGCCTTAGACACCAAAATATGTAGCGGAGCTTAAGTATACTCCATGAAAACAATAATTAGCATCATTCTACCGGTATGTAAGTTAACATGTAGCGGAGCTTAAGCGTGCTCCATGAAAACAATCAACACAACCAAACATAAAAAAAGGGGGTAAAATAATATGAAAAAAATAAAACTCGTAATAACAATATTAGTAATAATAACAATGTTTAATAGCGTAGCACTTGCCAAAACATTTAATGACCTAGATGGCCACTGGGCAAAAGAAGTAATCGAAAAAATGTCAGACAAAGGAGTGCTAAATGGCTTTGAAGATGGAGCATTTAAACCAAATGAAAGTGTAACCAGAGAACAATTTGCAAAAATATTAGTAGAAACATTGAAGCTAAATCAAGTAAGTGGCGAAACAAAATATACAGATGTAGAAGAAACAAGATGGTCTAAAAAATATATAGACATAGCAAAAGAATACATAATAAACTCAAAAGAAGAAAAAGGCGAGTACACATTTTATCCAACAAAACCAATGACAAGAGAAGAAGTAGTAGTGGCAGTATGCAAAAGTATGAATTTAGATACAAAAAACATTTCATCAGAAGAAAAAACAGAAATACTAAAAGCATTTTCAGATAGTAGCAAAATGAATGAAAGTCAAAAAGAATATGTAACCACAGCAGTAAAAGAAAAAATAATGAATGGAAAAGATGGCTACTTCGATTTAGAAGGCAACTTAACAAGAGCAGAAGTCTCAAAACTAATGTGCAATATATTAGAAAAAAGAGAAGCGGAAATAGAAGTGATAAAACCAACAAAGGTGTTGCAGTTTTCTGATGATTTGAAAGTTGCATTAAGCTATGATAATTATGAGTATGGTTTACTTAGACTAGTGGAACGCTTTAATAATGGTTTAGGACCGGTGGAATGGGAGAATATTAGTGAATTTTTAGACTCAAAAAATATTGATAAAGAAAAGTTGGAAAAAGAGATAGATACTATTTTAGCAGAAGCGGGAGGCAAGTATTGTGATTTTGATGGCGATGGTGGCGGAGATTATTATTCAACAGCTATTTCATATAATGCAACATCAACATTGAAAATGAATGGCTATGATTATTCTGTAGAGAATTTAGGGAATGACAGTATAGGCAAAGCATGGGTAGAAGGCGTAAAAGGAGATGAAATTGGAGAAAAAATAACACTACGAATGCAACAATATGGTTGGCATGGCCCTGAAAATTATGGCATGATACAAACTGAAGATTGTTGGAGACTAATGACAAAAGAAGAATTTGAAGAACTTCAAATTAAAGAGGCTCAAAAGGGTGACAGATATCTTGACTATTGCTTTAACTATGATAATATCACCAAAACACATACTCCGATTACATATGATGAATATAAAGAACGTGTTAGAAATTGGCGGTTCACCTTGGAATGAACCAGTTTTTACAGGTTGGAAAAACGGTTTAACAGGATTTTACATAGTAAATGGATATGCCAAAAATGAAAAACTATTTAAAGCAAATTCAAGAGTGAAAAAATTAAAACTAACAATAGATGAAACAAGAGAATATATACTAGAGTTAGAAGATACAATGAATCCGCAACTATTTGATATAGAATATGAACAAGAACCAGATTTTGATAAATTAAATGCAGTAAAAGCAGAATTTGAAATATTAGAAGTATATAAGGGCGAAAAATATGAAGATACAGTAATAACAACATTAAAAGGTTGTTCATACACAAACATGAATATGGGTGGATAGAAAAAAGAGAGATAAGAGTCTATGGCATAATATGGAAGCAAAAGAATCTTGTTGCAAAATACAAAATTTTGTAATACAATATAACCGAACAAATTTTCAAGAAGGGAGTAATCATTATGAATAAAGTTGAACCAATTAAAGTAGCATTATGGTTTATAAATCAAAACTTAGATAATCCGGCTAATTCGCGAGATGGAAATATGAAACTTCAAAAGCTTTTATTTTTTTCTCAACTTATTTATATGTGCCAAAACAAAGGTAAAACTATGTATAAAGAAGAGTTCAATGCCTTTGAGAATGGAATGGTTCTTGAAACAGTAAGACTAACATACCAAAATAATTATGAGATGCTTTGCAACAATAGTAATCTAGCAGATGAGTTGCCAGAAGATGTAGAAAAAGCTTTAGTCTTGACTAAAGAAATTTTTGGAAAATGTTCGGCAAATGACCTTTCTAATATGTCACATCAATTTAAGGCTTGGAATAAGTTTTATACAAGATCAATAAATAAAAATGGTGGATATGATAAAAACAAATCAAGAGTCCCATATAATGAATTAAAAGAAGAACTTTATAAAATGCAAAAAGTTTTATCAGCTTATGAGGCTTCATCAAAAATAACCGAGGAAGAAGATGAAGATTATTGAAGATTGAAGAAGGACACATTTTAAATTTTGTTCCACCTCAACTTGATGGGGACTCATTTAATAATAAAAAAAGGTATATGTTAGTTCTTGAAAGTGATTTTGAGAGTAATACATTAAGAATGATTAATGTATCAAGTATAAAAGGCAAGGAGCATAAACTTTTATATGATTCTAATTTAGAAATTAAGAATTACTTTCCATTGCCAGTACCTACATTTGCAAAAATAGATACAATATATATGATTGATAATTTTGAAAATTTGCAGAATTTTATCAGTTTTAATGGTTTGAAGTTGGATGCAGGAGAATTAGAAAACATAAAGCTAGAGCGATATAAATACATAAGAAGAGCAAAGCAAACTAATGTTATAAATTATACAAAGCAAAACTTTGATGAGAGTAATTTGCAAATCCAAAATACAAATAAAATTTAATTGATTTTAGTAAAATTCATGATATAATACTTCTTGCACTAAAAATTTAGTGAAAAAATATGATAATTCATGAAGAAAGGAAACGCTGTGATGCCAAATTTCATTCGAATCAATTCTTGTGATGCAGTTGTTACATTTATGTTTGAGGAATGCTTTGCAACACCACAAAATCAAGGCTCAATTGCAGAATGGGAGAGAGCAGCAGACTTGGCAAAAGGAAACTCGCAAGAAATCGAAAGAATGGGAAAATACAACCTTTTTAAAACGGTTTTAAGAATTGCAATGTGCAAGGGTGCAAAAATTAAAATGGTACGATATTTGAAAAATGGAGGCATAGAGTTTACATTTGCGTTTGCAGATCAGAGGAACATGGAGTACTTTACCGATGTGTTAAAGTTTCAAATGGTTCTTTAACAAAAAGCAATAGCATTTTCGCTATGCAAAGGTAACAAAAAGGGGGACATTTTATTTTATGTTCCCATTTTTTGCTACAAATTTCGACTTTTTATTGTCACAAAGATGAATTATGATATAATGTAATGGCAAGAGAAAAAGACTATAAAATCTTGATACAGTGGTGCTGGAAAATTAAGAAATAGAGAGCACAATCGTTCTATAAGAGGAGAAAAATAAAAGATGAAAAAATGGTTGTTAGTATTAGCGGTAATTTCTGTTTTAAGCTTAGTGGGTTGTAAAGTAAAAGAGAACGATGTTCAAGAAGAAAATGTAGGTAATATTTCTGGAGAACAAATAGAAGCTAGAACAAAATATATAAATGAAGCAATTTCTCCAAAACTTGTTTTAGATGAAACCTTAGAAACAGCTGAAATATCAGAAGATTCAAAATATGCGAAAATATCAAATGGATATGTACTAGCTGAAGGTCCACTTGCTAGCAACTACAATAAATTTTTTAGAAACTCAAGAGAAATACTTCCATCAAAAATTTATTTAAAAGAACCTGTTTCAAAATATTATTATAGCTACAATGGCGAGACATATGAAATACCTATGGAAAAATGTGAAAACGATGATGAAGAAAGAATTGAGTACAGTGACTACGAATTAAAAATATATTTAAATACAGGTCTAGTAAGTGCATATGGCAAGATCGCATACTTTATGGACAACTCAGAAGAACTTTTTGGCAGGGAAGATATATTAAAGAATCTAGTTATGACATCAAAGAAAGAAACAAAAGCATATACTCCGGTTTATGAATTTGATTTAGACAATGACTTAGAAACAGTAGAATTTGCAATATCACATCCGGCAATGGATCCAGGTGATGGAGAATATACAGTTATAAGACCATTGCAAATTGATAAAGAAAAGAACTTGAAAGAATTTATAGATATGGAAGTTTGTGGAAATGTATTAAATTATAGAAATGTGTTTTTTGGCAATTTGCCACACAGGGGGGTCTCAATAAATAATCTTGTAGATAATTACATAATGCTAACATATTACATGTATGATGGAAATGATTTTAAGCTTGTTCAAAAATTAGCAAACGGAGATGACTGGTGGGACACTGAAGAGTACACAGATAAATTAAAAGAATACATATTCACATTAAATTCTGATATTGAGTTTGTAGAATCAGATCCAAATAATTATTACAAAACTGATTATACAGTATCATTTGAATGGGAACAAAATGAAGACAAAGATAAGATAACGCTTTCACAAGGTACTAAGATACATGTTTTGAAAATATTAGATAGCACAGGAAATTCAATAATAGAAACATTAGATGGAACAACATATATGATAGCAAGTTTTGCAGGTATTACGATATAAATAAAAAAGACAATCATTTGCGCTAATAAAATGATTGTCTTTTTAGAAAGGCGGAAAAATGAAGAAAATATTTAAAGAAGATTTTGAAGATTATGTCCTAAATTTACTTGTATCATCGGAGAATATTATGAATACTGTGAAATTGTATAGTTAAAAGGAATTAGATGAAAAGATAATGAAAGCCTTAAAAAATTCATATAATAAAAAGGAGAAAATTTTATGAGATGGACTGATGAACAAAAAGCAGCAATTGACACAAAAAATTGTAAGTTGCTTGTTGCGGCTGGTGCTGGTAGTGGTAAAACCGCTGTATTGGTGCAAAGAATAATAGACAAAATAATAATAGATAAAATAGATATAGACAAAATGCTTATTGTTACATTTACAAATGCTGCGGCAAGTGAAATGAGAGAGCGTATCAGAGACGGCATATATAAAGTTTTAGAAACAAATCCTGAAATGCAAAGGCAACTTCTTTTGATAAATAAAGCAAGCATAATGACGATAGATGCGTTTTGCAAAAAGGTTATTAAAGATAACTTCTTTAAGTTAAATCTAGATCCTAATTTTAGAGTTGCTGATTCTGCAGAAAACGAACTTTTAAAATTAGAAGCATTAGATGAGGTTTTAGATGAACTTTATGAAGAAGACGATGACAAAATAGTAGATGTCATGATGGCTTATTCAAACAATAAATCAGATGATAACCTAAGAAGTATTCTTCTAAACATTCATAGCTTTATACAGAGCTCTCCTTTTCCTTATGACTGGCTAAAAGAAAAATGTGAGATGTATAACGTAGATGAAAAAGATTTTGCAAAAACAGTCTGGGGAAAAGAAATAACCAGTTATGCACGTAGCGAAGTACGAGGAATACTAGATGAACTGCAAGAAATGACTGAAGACTTGTCTTCGAATAATGAAGCGGCAAATTACTTATTAACACTTCAAGATGATGAGCTTTTACTAAAAAATCTTTTATATAATTGTAATACATGGGATGACTTTTGTGAGTATCTTTCGGTATGTGAGATTGGAAAATTAAAAAACGCACCAAAGCTAGATGAAGATACAAAAGAAGAAGTAAAAGAACTAAGAGAAAAGATGAAAGGCATTGTAAAAAAATATTTAAAAGAAGAAATATTTATATCAAAATCAAACGAGATACTTTTAGATGTTTCAAGACTTTATGATACCTTAAAAATATTATCAGATATAGTTATAAGATTTGATAAAAGGTTTAAAGAAAAGAAAAATGCAAAAGGAATAATAGATTTTAGTGATATGGAACATTTGTGCCTTGAGCTTTTAAATGATAACGAAAGCATAGCAAATGCGTATAAAGAGAAGTACGAAGAAATCCTAATAGATGAGTATCAAGATAGTAACTTAATACAAGAATTTATATTAAATAAAATTTCAAATGGGCATATGTTCATGGTTGGAGATGTTAAACAGAGTATATATAGATTTAGACAAGCAAGACCAGAATTGTTTTTAGAAAAATATGAGACATATACTGAAGATTTAGAAAGCGTTAGCCCAACTAAAAAAATCTTGTTGTTTAAAAACTTTAGAAGCAACGAAAACATAATAGACCAAGCAAACTTTGTATTTAAAAACATAATGACAAAAGCAGTTGGTGAAATTGACTATACAGAAAAAGAATATTTAAAATTTGGAGCAAATTATTATCCTTGCACAGGAACGAAGGCAGAAATAGATGTAATAGAGAAAAAGCTTGATAAAGAAGAAATAGAAGAAGACTTAGAAAACGATATAGAAGATACTCCACAATTAGAAGGTAGAGTTATCGCTAAACGAATAGAAGAATTAGTTGGAAATTTTGAGATATACGATAAGAAAAAAGAGATAATGCGAAAAGCAAAGTATAGCGACATAGTAATTCTTTTAAGAGCAACAAAAGGCTATGCAGATACATTTGTATCAGAACTTGCCAAAAGAAATATACCCGCATTCGCTGATATAAATACAGGATATTTCGAAAACACAGAAGTGCAAATTGTACTTTCTTTATTAAAGATAATAGATAATCCATATCAGGATATCCCGCTAATTGCAGTTATGCGTTCACAGATAGGAGGCTTTACACCAGATGAATTAACTTCTATTAGACTTATAGATAAAAATGCTTCATATTATGAGACATTGCAAAAGGCTGCGACTGGAAATAAAAAAGTAAAAGACTTTATAAACAAGCTAGACTCATGGAGAGAAAAATCAAAGAATATAAGTCTTGATGAACTAATATGGTACTTATATGAGGAGACAGGATATTACTACTATGTATCTCTTTTGCCAGATGGAAAGATAAGAACGGCTAATTTAAAGATGTTATTAGATAAAGCGACTGCTTATGATAAAACAAGTTATAGAGGATTGTTTAATTTTATAAACTTCTTAGACAACCTAAAAGAAAGTTCAGGAGATATGGGAAGCAGTAAGCAATTATCTGAAAATGATAATGTTGTAAGAATAATGAGTATCCACAAAAGTAAAGGACTTGAATTTCCGATTGTATTTCTATCAGGTACAGCTAGAAAATTTAATACAAGGGATATGTCAAATCCAATAATACTTCATCAAGACTTAGGCTTTGGTGCGGATATCATAGATACTGAAAAAAGAATATATTATAGTAGCATGCCAAAGCTTGCATTAAAACTTAAGACAAAACAAGAAACTTTATCTGAAGAGATGAGAATACTATATGTTGCATTAACAAGAGCGAGAGAAAAACTGATAGTAACTGCATTAGAATCAGATATAGGCAAAAAGCTAGATAAATGGAGTAAAGGCGTAAATGAATATAAGGTAGCAAGCAGTAATAACTTTGCTGATTGGATATGCAGTGCGGTAATAAACAACGAAAATGATTTTGAAGTAAAAGAATGGTCATATAATGATGTATTGAGGCTTGCAAAAGAAGATGAAGCCGAAGAGTGTTATGTAGAAACTATACTAAAAGGGATAGATAGTAGCCTAAAAGAGACTGAAGATTATAAATTTATAAACGATAGATTAAACTGGAAATACAAATACTCATATTCTACAAAAATACCAAATAAGGTAACTGTTACAGAATTAAAAAGGCTAAACACAGTATTGGAGCAAACAGATGAAGTAAGAATAACAGATATTATAGAAAAGCCGAGTTTCATGAGTGAAGAGGGAGAAAAAAATGCATCAGGAACTGCATACGGAACACTTGTTCATAACCTAATGCAAAGGCTTGATTTTAATAATCCAAATGTAAGTGAAATTATAAAAAGTGTAAATGCAGATGAGAAAACAAAAAAATTGCTTGAAAAGCAAATAAATGAATTTCTACAAACTAATTTTTATAGTGAGGTAAAGAAAGCTAAAAAAGTCTATAAAGAAGCGCCATTTAATTTAGAGGTAAAAGCAGAAGAGGTTTATGATATAACGGATGACTCAAAAAACGACATTTTAATGATACAAGGAATAGTAGATATGTATTATGAGACTGAAGAGGGACTTGTACTTGTAGATTATAAAACAGATAAAGTAGAAAATGAGCTTGAACTTATAAAAAGGTATAAAAAGCAATTAGATTATTACAAAGAAGCATTAGAGCGATTAACAGAGAAAAAAGTTTCGAAAATGTACATATACTCATTTAGCTTAAAAAAAGAAATAGAGATGTAATACGGATGTGGAGTGACTTTCTAAAAGTTACTCCTTTTTTGTTTGACAAGATATATTTTGGAATACAATTTAGCTTTATATATTTTATCTTCGTAAAAATTTTTCATTTTTAGATCTCAAACAGCTTCGCCAAGCACTATGGATGATGTTCTTTAGCATGAGAAAGACATAAGACTACAAAAGACAAAACTTTATGCTAAGAACATCACATATTGCTAAGCGAAGAACTCGCCTTAAAAATGAAAATCTTTTTACTCGAACATATATAAAGCTAAATTGTAAGACTATTTTCAAATTTTATGGTAAACTTAGCAGGAATTTAAAAAAGTTCGTCGAATTTATAAAGTATAGGTTGAAATTTTTAAAAAATACTGCTAAAATATTACCGGTTTTTTTAAAAGGTTAAACTATAATGTAGCAATTTGGTAAGAATTTTGTTTTTGGAGGGAAAATGGCATTTTATTCAGAGCAAGTAATTGAAGATGTTAAGGCTGCAAATGATATTGTAGATGTCGTATCAGCCTATGTTACCCTAAAGCGTAAGGGAAGTGCGTACTTTGGACTTTGCCCCTTTCACAAAGAAAAAACAGGTTCTTTTGCAGTAACACCAGAAAAACAAATATACCATTGTTTTGGATGTGGTGAAGGCGGAAATGTTATAAAGTTCATCATGAAAGTTGAAAATATTGGCTTTAAAGAGGCGATAGAGTTTTTGGCAGAAAGAGCAAATATTACTCTTCCAACAGTTAATTATAATGATTTGAATATGAGCCAAAAAGAATTAATTGAGAGAGAAGAGAGCAGAAAGCAGATTTTAGAGATAAATAAAGAGGCTGGCAGATTTTTTTACAAGAATATAGAGAAATCTCAGATGGCAAAAGATTATATCGCTAAAAGACATATCGATGCGAAAACAGTTGCTAAATTTGGGTTAGGTTTTGCTTTAGATGATAACGGTTTGTATAAGCATTTGTTATCAAAAGGGTTTAAAGAAAAAGATATGCTTGCGACAGGACTTGTCGGTAAAAGCGAGAGCGGCTATTTATATGACAAATTCAAAAATAGGTTCATGTTTCCTATATTTGATGTTTTAAATAGAGTTGTCGCTTTTGGGGGAAGAACTTTATTAGATGAGAAAACCATGAAAGAGCAGAAAGTGCCTAAATATGTAAATTCACCAGAAAATTTGCTGTACACAAAAGGCAGGCATTTATATGGTCTTAATATTGCTAGAAAGTCCAATGAAAAAATGAAACGAATATTAGTGGTAGAAGGATATATGGATGTCATATCTCCACATCAGGCTGGTGTGACAAATGTTGTTGCATCTCTTGGTACGGCACTCACAGAGCAACAAGGAAGACTTTTGAGAAAATATGCAGAAGAAGTAATATTGTCGTACGATTCAGATGTGGCTGGACAAAAAGCGATAATGAGGGGAATTGAAGTAATGCAGTCGTTGGGAGTCTCAGCAAAAGTGCTCCAAATGGAAAATGCAAAAGACCCTGATGAATACGTATTGAAGTTTGGTCCAGAGAGATTTGAAAAATTAATAGACAATAGCATTTCGGCTGTAGAATACAAGGTAAGAAATCTACTTAAAGAATATGATGTGAGTGATATTTCTCAAAAAATAAAATTTTTGTCAAGACTTGCTGAGATTTTGTCAAAAGTTGATAGCAATATAGAAAGAGATATTTATGTCGATAAATTTTCTAGAGATTTAAATGTTGGCAAAGAGGCAATTATTGCAGAGATAGAGAAACTAACACTAAAAAGAGACAATAAAATAAAGATGATAGATCCAGTTAAACCAATTGCTAATATTAAAAAAGAAGATAAAGCAACACATGACTTAGAAAACATGATTATATATCTTTTAGTGCAAAAAGACCTAAAAATTTATATAAAGTTATCAGAAGTGTATTCGCCAGACGAATCTGTTTCTGATTCACATAGGAGCTTAATCAAGAAATTGTATGACTTGTATGAAAATGGAGATATTAATACTAAGGATTTAATGCTAATATGTGAAAATGACGAAGAGTCAAACATTTTATCAGAGTCGATGATAAAAGAAAGCACTAAAGAAGATGTAGAGAGATTATCAAATGACATAATTAGAAAAATCGAAGTTAGCAAATTAGAAAAAAAGCGAAATGAGATTGTTAAAAAATTGGAAAAAGCAACAGCTGATGAAGAGCAAAAAGCTTTATGGGAAGAATTGCAAAATGTAATTGAAAAACTTGCTAAACGATAATAGATAAGGCTTTTATATAGAAGGAAGGAATGATTTAATAATGAGTGAGGAAATGAAAGATCCTAAAGATGTCATAAAACAAATTGTTGATAGTGCGGCAAAAAAAGGTACAATATCATACAAAGAGATAATTGATTATCTTGAAAAGTATCAATTGGAAGCAAATCAAATCGAAAAAATTTATGACGGACTTGAGGCTGCTAACGTTGAAATTGTTGAAGATTCAGAAGAACCAGATTTTGAGGATTTAGAAGAAATCGAAGATGATATAAAACTTGAAGATATGGATAATTTTGATGTTCCTGATACAGTGAGCATAGATGATCCAGTTAGATTATATTTAAAAGAGATTGGAAAGATTCCTCTTCTTACAGCAGAACAAGAATTGGAATATTCTAAGAAAATGATGGAAGGCGACGAAGAAGCAAAGAAAAAATTATCTGAGGCTAACCTTAGATTGGTTGTTAGTATCGCTAAAAAATACGTTGGTCGTGGAATGCTATTCTTAGACTTGATACAAGAAGGAAACTTGGGACTTATAAAAGCCGTTGAAAAATTTGATTATAGAAAAGGATATAAGTTTTCAACATATGCCACTTGGTGGATTAGACAAGCCATAACAAGAGCTATAGCAGACCAAGCTAGAACAATAAGAATACCGGTTCATATGGTTGAGACAATAAACAAATTAATTAGAACATCAAGACACTTATTACAACAATTAGGTCGTGAACCAACAATAGAAGAAATTGCAAAAGAAATGGAAATGCCAGTTGAAAGAGTTAAGGAAATCAAAAAGGTTGCACAAGAACCAGTTTCACTTGAAACGCCAATAGGTGAGGAGGAAGATAGCCATCTTGGTGATTTTATTCCAGACGATGACGCTCCATCTCCATCAGAGATTGCAGCATATACTCTTTTAAGAGAACAATTAGATGAAATAATAGAAACACTAACACCTAGAGAAGCAAAGGTTTTAAGATTAAGATTTGGACTAGAAGATGGAAAAGCTAGAACACTAGAGGAAGTTGGTAAGGAATTTAATGTCACAAGAGAAAGAATTAGACAAATAGAAGCCAAAGCACTTAGAAAATTAAGACATCCAAGTAGAAGTAAAAAATTAAAGGATTACATGTGATACTAAATTTTAGTTTTTAATTTTTGTAGGGGGAAGTTATATGAAAGTTTTAGGTAGAGTTATATTATTTATCGCTATTGTTGTTCCAATAGTTGTTTGTTGTGTTACAATAAATAAAGTTTGGAGCGATGAAGAGGATTATGAAAATGTAAATAACGGTAATGTTTTAAGTGGTGAGAGTGAAACAAGTGGTGATAAAATCACGAGTGGAGATGAAAGTGGCAAAGAAACAGGTATCACAGAAGTTTCAGGGGAGCTTGCAGGCGAACAATATATTAGCAAAATTGGGACGCCAATAAGCAAAATATATACAGATGCTACAGTTGCAATAACAGTTGCAAATGTATATGATGAAGCAGACGAAAATTCGGAAGTGGTAGGAACGATTGAAAAATTCTCTGTTATCACAGCACATAAATATCCAGAAGGTTGGTCAAGAGTTACTAATGGAACAATATCTGGTTGGATGAGAACAGAAAACATCAGCTTTCCAACAGGTGGCACATTAGATACATCAGGTAAGGATAACAATGCAAAAACAGGTAAAGTAACAGCAAAACCATATTTGAATATGAGAGCTAGTGCTAATACATCAGCTAAAGTCATAACAACTATACCTGAAGGTACAACTATAACAATTAAAGAATCTACTAATGGTTGGTATAAAGTAACATATGCGTCATCTACTGGATGGGTATCATCTTCTTATGTAAAATTAGATGACTAAAAATTAAAGTGAATAGGAAAGGGACCTTATTTTATAATAGGGTCTCTTTTTGCGTTTTAGAAAGGAATAAAATGTTTAGTTTATTATTGGCATATTTAATAGGAATTATGGTGGCAATTAATTTTAATGGCTATGTGATATTGGCTGCAATGTTAATATTTGTGGCGATATATTACTTTGTCATGTATAAGAGGCAAGAAATTGCAACTGGAAGATTTATAAGAAAAAGCACAGAGAAAACTGAAAAATTTGGATTAAAATTATTCGCACTTTGCGTAGTAATATTAATTAGTTTTTGGTATACCAATTTCAAGATACAACAATATGATAATAAATATACAAATTTAGAGATTTCGGGAGATTTTGTTATTATTTCGAAAGATAGTGAAAGTGATTATTATAATAAATATTTATGTAAGAACCCTGATAGAGATAAGTTTATACTAAAGGTAAATAAGAAAGTTGACATTGGAATGAAAGAAGGAAACGAGATTTTTTTGAATGGTAAATTCAAGCAAGGTCAGCTAGCAAGAAATGAAGGAGGATTTAATTACAGACGATACTTAAATTCTAAAAACATTTATGGTACTATAACAGTTAATGAAAATTGCTTGGAATTAAAAAAAGAAGGGAAAATTGGTTTTATATCGAAAATAAAGCAACATATTGAAAATACTTTTTTGATGCTTTTACCAGGCAATTATGCAGGGATAATAAATGGAATGTTAAATGGACAAACGAAGGGAGTATCAGAAGACATATTAGAAGACTTTAAAAATAGCGGAGTTACACATTTACTTGCGGTTTCAGGTTCTAATATTGCGTATATAATTATGTTTCTAAGTTTAACTTCAAATAAAATATTCGGAAAGTATATGTCATACTATGTGATAATAGTGTCAATAATTGTATTCATTTTTGTTTCTGGAGCTTCTGCTTCTGTTGCACGTGCTGGCATAATGGCAATACTAAATATAATAGCGGTGTTATTATCAAAAAAATCAAACACCTTGAATAACATATTTTTTTCGGCACTAATTCTTTTATGTATAAATCCACTGACTTTGTATGACGTTGGCTTTGTTCTTTCGTTTGTTGGCACTTTTGGAATAGTAATTATTTCAAAAAGATTGACGGACTATATTAAGAAGTATTTGAAAAATAAATTTATTTCTGAAACAATTGGTATTACGCTATCGGCACAAATAATGCTTACACCAATAATGACTTATTATTTTAACACCTTTTCTATAATTTCTTTAATCACAAACTTTTTGATAGTTCCTATATCTGGTTTCCTCACAACATTAGGTTTTATAACTGTACTAATATCAATATTTAGCATGAAAATAGCTCGAATTATTGCGTATGCGATATATTCACTTACATATTTTATGTTTTGTGTTACAAATTTTTTCGGAAATATATCTTGGGCAAATTTGATTATTCCAACGCCTAAGATATGGATGATACTTATTTATTATGTTTTGCTATTTATTTTCATTAAACATGAGAAGTATCGAAAGAAAACATTTGTTGCAATTGGAATTATCACTATGCTATATGTGATTGTTATAAATATTCCACGAAATTATATAAAGGTAAATATGATAGATATAGGGCAAGGGGATTCAACGTATATAGAAACTAAGAATAGAAAAGCTATTTTGATAGACGGTGGAGGTACAGAGGGGAGTGATTATGATATCGGTGAAAATGTACTGCTACCATATATTTTAGATCAAGGGAAAATGGTAGTAGATTTAGTAATTGTATCTCATCCTCATGAGGATCATATAGAAGGAATATTCACATTACTAGAAAAGATAAAAGTTAAAAAGGTTTTGATAAGCGAAAATGTTGATAATACTGAACTTGGAGCAAAATTAATTAAGCTATGCAAAAGTAAGAAAACGGAGGTAATAAAGATTGCAAAAGGAGATCACGTTGAAATAGACGGTATAAAGTTTAGCGTAATTTTTCCAAGCAGAAAGGATAAAGAGGCAAATTTAAATAATATGTCTATTTTGATGAAAATGGAATATGCAGGTGTTAAAATTTTATTTACCGGAGACTTAGAAAAAGAAAAAGAAGAAAATATAAAAGGCGATTTGACTGCAGACATACTAAAAGTTGGTCATCATGGTTCTACAACTTCTACATCGGAAAAATTTTTGAAGAAAGTAATGCCACAAATAGCACTCATAAGTGTTGGTGAAGATAATTCATATGGGCATCCAAATCAAAAAGTATTAGATAGATTGAAAAAGTACAACGTAAAAGTGTATCGAACAGATATAGATGGAGAAATAAAATTGAAAATAAAAAACAATGGAAAAATAAGTTTAAATGTAATGAATAAAAAAAGAGAGACTAATTAAAGTCTCTCATAAGGTACTGAGGTTAGTTAATGAATACCTTAATGCTTGCCGGCAATGTTGCACGGTACTCATTGAGCACTGTTTCAGCATCAACCTCGGCAGGATTGATGAGCGAAAGCTCGACGCACTCAACATCTCCCTGATAGAAGGTGTTTCCGTAAATCATACCGATCAGCTCATTTGCATCATAAAGCAAATGAACATGCTTGTTGTTTGCATAAGCTTGAGCTAAGGCAATGTTCTCGCTTCTCGTTCCACCAAGGCAGAACGGTATCTGCTTTGTTTTTTTGAATGTAGCCTCTGTTATTGCCTGTAACTCTGGTCCATTTGTCGCCCGTACTTTCACCCATGTGTAAGTCATAATAGAATGACCTCCTTAAATATATTTTTTGGGGAACGCTCTCTTATTGTAGCATACTTTTCTATAAAAATAAAGCTTTTTTATAAAAAATATCTATTTTTTATGTAAATGTAACTTAACAAAGCAAATAATCGCGATATCTGTGTTAAATATTGTCTATATATGGATTTTTATGGAGAACCAAATTACTAGACTAACCGGTCGACTGGATTGACTTTTAATATGTTTTGATATAACATATTTTTGTAGATAAAAACGAATGAGGAGGAGAATATGAACAAGAATTATCCATTAAATGAAGTAAAAAAAGTTGATAGTGTAACAGATTTAATGCGTCAAGCAACAGAAGAAGCTGGAGATAAAATTGCTTTCATGTATAAAGAAGGCAAAGAAAATATAGAAGTGACATATGCTAAATTTCAAGAAGACACAATAGCACTTGGGACAGCAATAACGGAGCTAGGTTTAAATGATAAACATATAGCATGTATAGGAGATAACAGTTATAAATGGCTTACTACATACTTAACAGTTTTAAAATCAGATGGTGTATTTGTACCGGTAGATAAAGAGTTGCCAATTGAAGATATAATAAACATATTAAAAAGTAGTGATAGTGAGATTTTGTTCTACGCAGAAAAATACGAGAAGTATGTTGAACAAATATTAAGAGAAGCTACTAATATCAAATTTTTAATAGGCTTTTCAAGAAAAGAAGAATCAAACAATGTTTTATCATATGACAGATTTATAGAAGACGGAAGAAAATTATTTAATGCCGGAAATCAAAAGTATCTAAAATTGAAGAGTAATCCAAATAGTTTAAAATTATTAGTATACACATCAGGAACAACAGGAATGGCAAAAGGTGTTATGCTTACAGAAAACAACTTGATTTCATGTGTATATTATGGACTTCAAGTTGCTACAGTATACGATAGATGCTTATCAGTTTTGCCATATCACCATACATATGAGGGAGTGGCTGGAATATTAGTTGCACTTCATCATCATTCAACAATATGCATAAATGATAGTTTGAAAAACGTTTTAAAGAATTTGCAATTCTATAAACCAGATTATATATACATAGTCCCAGCCTTCGCAGAACTATTTTATAAAAAGATAATAAGTAATGCAAAAGAAAACAAAAAGTATGGCATTATGAAAACAATGATAGTAGTAAGTAATGCACTTAGAAAAATAGGAATAGATGTAAGAAAAAAATTATTTAAAGCTGTTCATGATGCCTTTGGTGGGAATCTTAGAGAAATTGTTTGTGGGGGTGCTCCAATTCGCCCAGAAGTTGGAAAATTCTTCGATGATATAGGAATCGATCTATTAAATGGATATGGTATTACAGAATGTTCACCACTAGTGAGTGTAAATAGACCATATTTTAATGATTGTAGAACAGTTGGCGTGGTACTTCCATGCTGTGAAGTAAAAATAGTAAATCCAGATGAAGATGGTAACGGAGAAGTACATGTAAAAGGTAAAATTGTTATGCTTGGTTACTATAATGATGAAGAACGAACAAACGAAGTTTTAAAAGATGGTTGGTTTAATACAGGTGATTATGGAAATATAAATAAAAAAGGACAATTAAGTATAACAGGAAGAAAGAAAAATCTGATAGTATTAAATAATGGTAAAAATGTATTTCCAGAAGAAATAGAAGCGTATGTAGCTAGAGTACCTTATGTTCAAGAAGTTGTTGTAAGAGGTATTAAAGAAGACGGCAGAGAAGTAGGGTTACAAGCAGAAGTATTTTTAAACCAAGATATGGTAAAATCAATGGGAATTGAAGATGTTCATGAGGCATTAAAGAAAGATATTTCAAATGTAACAAAAGAATTACCAGTTTATAAGAAGGTTACAGATATAAAAATAAGAGAAAACGAATTTGTAAAGACAACTACAAATAAGATAAAGAGATAGATATTGATAAAAGTTTATGGCTTGCCAAAATAATAAGCTATAAACTTTTATTTTAATATATAGTTTTTTATGTTTGCATCACATCAAAATAAAAAAATGTATCCTACAAGTGAAAAATTGCTATTTATAAAAAATATTAATAAATAGCAACTGGCAAAGTTTAATTTTTACGTAAATTATTTGATTTTATTTATAAATTATAATATAATCGTAGCGTAAAGTTGTGGTAAGAAAGAGAGATGATACTAGATGTTGGGGTTTGGGCAAGCAATAGGAATAGATTTAGGGACAGCTACAGTACTTGTACACGTAAGAGGAAAAGGGATTGTGCTAAGAGAACCTTCAGTTGTAGCAATAGATAGAAATACAGGGGAAGCGGTTTCTGTAGGAGAAGAGGCAAGAAGAATGCTTGGTAGAACTCCTGGAAATATAGTAGCAATAAGACCACTAAAAGATGGAGTAATTTCAGATTATTCGGTAACAGAAAAAATGTTAAAATACTTTATAAGAAAAGTATGCGGCAAGTTTATTTTTGCCCCAACAATAATGGTTTGTGTGCCATCTGGTGTTACAGAAGTTGAGAAGAAAGCAGTAGTAGATGCTGCGACACAAGCTGGAGCAAAGAAAGTGTATTTGATTGAGGAACCTATAGCTGCTGCTATAGGAGCAGGAATAGATATATCAAAAGCATGTGGTAGTATGGTTGTTGATATGGGTGGCGGAACAACTGATATAGCTGTTATATCGCTTGGAGGAGCAGTTGTAAGTACATCTATCAAAGTGGCTGGCAATAAGCTTGATGAATCCATTGTTAAATACATAAAGAAAAAATATAATGTTATTATAGGTGAGAGAACGGCTGAAGACTTAAAGATTAATATTGGTTGCGTATATCCAAGAATGCAAAAGCTAAAGATGGATGTTAGAGGTAGAGATTTGGAAAGTGGATTGCCAGTTAATCTTACTGTAAACTCTGATGATATGTTAGAAGCTTTGGACGAGCCAGCAACGGCAATATTAGAAGCAGTTTTAGCAGTTTTAGAGAGAACACCACCTGAGTTGTCAGCAGATATAAGCGATAGAGGAATTTATATGACGGGTGGCGGTTGTCTTGTTTATGGACTAGACAGATTAATACAAGAAAAGACAGGAATAAACGTTATGATAGCTGAAGAGTCTGTTTCTTGTGTTGCACTTGGAACAGGAAAAGCATTAGAGGACCCCGAAATGCTAGAAAAATTAGATGCAATGAGAAGAAAACCGAAATATTAATATATTTGAACGGAGGAAAAATATATGTCAGGAAATGATAAGAAGGAAGATATAGAAAATAGTGTAAAAGCTTTTTTTCAAGAAATTATAGGAACAGAAGATAAAACAAGTACATTTAAAGAAAAAGAAAGAATGGATAACAAATGGATGGCGATGATGTCTTATATCATTCCTCCAATTCCGTTTATAGCAGAGAGACATAGTGGTTATGTAAAATTCCATTCGAATCAAGGAATGAATATGCTAATTTGGTATTTGTTATTGTTGGCGTTTATTATGGTTATTGATGCTGCCTTTCCATGGAAATTTATAGTTAATGGTTTGAAACTAATATTAAATTTGGCACTAGTTGCATTAGTGGCTTTTGGAATTATTGGAACAGTTAATTGTCAAGCTAAAGAGTTGCCGGTAATTAGTAAACTTAATCTAATGACTATCATAAGTAATTTATTTATAAGATAATAAGAAAGATATTCTGCATTTTTAAAGTGTAGAATATCTTTTTTATAATTATCAATTAGTCTTTAATATCATAGCCTAATTTAGTTATATTTCCAGCTCCGACAGTTAGAACTAAATCATTTTCTTTTACATTTTCTTTTAGAAAAGCCTTAATTTCGTCGAAAGTAGGAATATATATGCAATTGTTAGAAACTTTATTTATTGCATCACTTAGCTTTTTAGATGAGACCAAGCCTGTATCAGCCTCTCTAGCAGCATAAATGTCTGTTAAAATAACTTTATCAGCTTCAGAGAATGCATTGGCAAATTCATCGAATAATGTGTAAGTTCTTGAATAGGTATGTGGTTGAAATATAACCCATAATTTATTTGCTTTTAGCTCATTAGCGGCTTTAATAGTAGCCTTTATTTCTGTAGGATGATGGGCATAATCATCATAAATTTTTGCGTTGTTTATTGTCCCTATATATTCAAATCTTCTATGAGCACCTGTAAAATCAGATAAGGCAACGGCTATATTTTTTAAATCTATGCCATAAAAATGCGAAACCGCAATTGTAGACAGTGCATTATAAATGTGATGATATCCAGGTACTTTAAGTCGTATTTTTATTTCAGCATCTTTTGACTTTGCATCGAAAGTATAGAAACCATTTTCTAGCTTTATATTTTCAGCCATCCAATCAGACTTAGAATTAATGCCAAAAGATATTTTATTTGCAACTTTTCCGTTAACTATTTCTACACAATTAGCATCATCATTATTGTATACAATGACGCCGTCTCTTGGAACGTAAGAAACGAATTCGTTAAATGCAGATTTTATATCTTCTAAATCTTTATAGTAATCTAAATGATCCTCTTCAATGTTAAGCAAAACGACCGATTTAGGACTAAAACTTAAAAAGCTTCTTACATATTCACAAGCTTCTATAATAAAATAATCGGGTCCGCCAATTCTGTAATTAGTATTATTAAGTTGTCGCAAGTCAGCACCTACTTGAACAGTGGGGTTCATATTAGCTTGCATGAAGGCTAGAGAAACCATAGAAGTAGTTGTTGTTTTTCCGTGAGTTCCGCAAATTGCAATTGTATTATTATAAATTCGTGTCAATTCTCCTAAAAGAGCAGAACGTTCCATACATGGAATATTTCTTTTTCTAGCTTCAACTAATTCTGGATTGTCTTGCTTTATAGCAGCAGTGTAAGCAACTAATGCAATATCATTGTTTATATTTTTTTCTGATTGACCTATGCAAATCTTAATTCCATTGCTTTCTAAACGCTTTGTCGTATCAGAAGCATTGTTGTCTGAACCAGAGATTTTAAACCCCATGCTTAAAAGAATTTCAGCAATACCGCTCATACTGACTCCGCCAATTCCAACCATATGTATATATTTATTTTTATCTATAGTATTTAACATAAAATACCTCCCATCACTAGAATTATATATTTAGAACAGTCCATTTACAATAGTATATTGCAAAAAAAAAGCAATTATTCACTGATAGCCAAAAGAGAAGTGGAACGTAACGAATAACACTGTTTATGTTAATGCTGCAATAATAAATCCACATAAATATCGCCATAATTTACAAGATTTATTAAAAAGAACCTAAAATGTGAATAAATTTAACAACTTTTAGCAGGATTTTTTAAAAAGGTGGAGTAATATAAATGTAGGTTGGCAACAAGGTCAACTATCACACAAAAAGAAAGGACGTGCGTTTTAATGCAAATCACAGAAGTAAGATTAAAAAAAGTAGATTCAAATGGTAAAATGAAGGCTGTTGCTTCAGTTACATTCGATAACTCTTTCGTAGTACACGATATCAAAGTTATTGAGGGTACTGAAAAAACTTTCATAGCTATGCCAAGTAGAAAAACTCCAAATGGAGTATGGACAGATATAGCTAACCCAGTTAATTCTGAAACAAGAGCTATGATTGAAAAAGCAATTTTCGATAAGTATGAAGAAGTACTTAAAGAAACAGCTGAAACTCCTGCTGAAGAGAAATAATAGAGGGTATTAAAAACCACACATTGAAAAATGTGTGGTTTTTTTGTGTCAAAAAAAGTAGGTGCATGGAGAGATAATTATAAATTATTAAAAATACAATCACACAATTTGAAAAAATTAATATATTAATACTATAAATTAAATATTTGAAAGGGAGAGTTAAAAATGTGCAAAAGCCTTATGCTTAAAAACATTTCTAAAGTTTACCAAGATGACAATGGCGAGACTGTGGCAATAAAGGATTTTAGCTATACTTTTGAAAAAGGACATTTTACGAGTATAGTCGGACCTAGTGGATGTGGAAAATCCACGCTTTTGTCTATCATATGTGGACTTGAGAAAGCAAGTAGTGGCACTATTTACATGGATAATTCTATACTCACAACTAAAAACCACAACATCGGCTATATGCTTCAACGCGATTATCTTTTAGATTGGCGGACAATTTACAAGAACGTATTGCTTGGGTTAGAAATCAGAAAAACGTTAAACAAAGGAAGTGAAGAATACGCGAATTTTCTCTTAGAAAAGTATGGTCTTGCGGAGTTCAAGAACAAGTATCCTTCTCAGCTTTCAGGAGGAATGAGACAACGTGTAGCACTTATCAGAACTTTGGCTATAAAGCCTGATGTTCTTTTGCTTGATGAAGCATTTTCTGCACTCGATTATCAGACTAGACTTTCTGTTACAGAGGACGTTTATAGGATAATAAAAGCAGAAAACAAGGTTACTATCATGGTAACACATGATATTCCAGAAAGCATAAGTATGTCTGATGAAGTTATCATCCTTAGCAAAAGGCCTTCGACCATCAAAAAAGTCTATGAAGTAGATTTTGAGATGGAAAACAGAACACCACTAACATGTAGGGATAACCCTAAATTTAGTCAGTATTTCGAAAAAGTATGGAAGGAGCTGAATGACAGTGGATAATATTTCTAGCGAGCGTAAGAAATATTTGCATGGAAAACGGAAGGCAAAGTTTCTGACAATCTTAGCACAAGTAAGTTTCCTTGCTATATTTGTTGCAGTGTGGGAAATTCTCGCAAGGTTCGAAGTAATTGACAGTTTCATAACAAGTAGTCCTAGTAGAATGTTTAAGACATTTGCAGATATGCTTAAAAACGGGCTTATGACACATATCGCAGTAACTTGCATGGAGACATTAATCGGTTTCTTGCTTGGAACTTTACTTGGAACACTTATAGCATCTCTGCTTTGGTGGTCGCCGTTTCTTTCGAAAGTAATGTCTCCATATCTGGCTGTTTTAAACAGTTTGCCTAAAGTTGCTCTTGGTCCTATTATCATAATATGGGTAGGAGCAGGCACATCCGCAATTGTGACTATGGCACTCGCAATATCGTTAATAGTCACTATAATGGAAGTCTTAAATGGGTTTACTGCGACAGACGTAAACAGGATAAAAATGGCGGAGACTTTCGGAGCAAGTAAATTTCAGGTGTTCACCAAGATTGTCTTTCCATCTAATATTCCAACACTTTTAAATGTGTTGAAAGTTAGTATGGGGCTTTCAATGGTTGGCGTAATTACTGGAGAATTTTTAGTGTCAAAAGCAGGAATAGGATATTTGATTGTATATGGCGGTCAGGTCTTTAAGCTTGATTTGGTTATGACAAGTGTGATAATTCTAGCAGTAGTCGCAACAATAATGTACCAAGGCATCATCTTGTTTCAGCGTTTTATAAACAAAAGAGGCAAGTGGCAATAACAACTTTTAGGAGGAAAGAATCATGAAAAAGTTCATCACACATCTTCTTCTGATAGTGATTTTCTTCACTATCGCACTTACGGGTTGTTCTTCGAACAAGAATGAGAAGATAACCGTGAGTGAGGTTACCCACTCGGTGTTCTATGCGCCACAGTACGTCGCAATCAACCTTGGCTTTTTTGAGAAAAGGGGGATTGAACTTGAGCTCTACAATGGAGGTGGAGCCGATAAGGTTATGACAGCAGTGCTTGCAAATCAGGTCGACATCGGATTTGCAGGACCGGAAGCAGCAATCTACGTTTACCTTCAAGGCAAAGAAGATTACCCCGAAGTATTCGCACAGCTCACAAAGAGAGATGGTTCCTTCTTGGTCGGTAGAGAAAAGGATGAAAACTTTTCTTGGGCTAACCTTAAAGGAAAGCATATCTTACCGGGTAGAAAAGGCGGAGTTCCTTACATGGCACTTGAGTATGTCATAAAGAAAAATGGTCTCAATCCTTCAAGCGACATGAACTTCGATAACAGTATAAGTTTCGATGCTATGACATCTGCGTTTCTTGGTGGAGTAGGCGATTATGTAACAATTTTCGAACCGACTGCATCAACGTTGGAGAAAGAAGGAAAAGGATACATTCTTGCATCAGTTGGTGAGGCTGCTGGAGAAATTCCGTACACGGCATATTTTGCTAAAAAGAGTTTTATCTCTAAAAACGAAAAGCTGATTCAAGATTTCACGGATGCTATTTACGAAGGTCAGAAATGGGTTGATACTCATACAGCTAAAGAGATAGCAGAGGCAATAAGTCCGTCGTTCCCGGATACGGACCTTAATATCCTCGAAACAGTCGTAAAAAGATACAAAGACATCGATGCTTGGAACAAGACTCCGGAAATGTTGGAAGCTTCGTTTAAAAAACTTCAAGAAGTAATGATTGAAGCTGGTGAACTTGAAAAAAGTGCACCTTTTAGCAAGGTGGTAAATAACACCTTCGCTAAGAAAGCGAAGTAAGTAGAAAGCACCTCTTAGAATATTTTTATTCTGAGAGGTGCTTTTTATATATTATTAAAAAACTTGTAATGCTTAAATGATTTTAGCAAGAGGGACGATATATCTTAAACTAATTGAAGAAATCATAAAAATTTCTAAATTCATATCCCTTATTTTTTAAATATTCGATAGAAGTTTTTAAAACTTCATTTGTATTATTAACATCACCTGTATCGTGCATTAAAACGACGAGAGACGTTTTATTTTTGGAACTTTTAATTAAGTTATTAATAAGCTGATTGTTTGAAAATTTTGTCTCAGAATCTTTGTTTAAGCAATTCCAATCAACGTATATATAGTCTAGTTTTTTTAAAGCAACCAATCCTTTTTCCTTTTGTGATTTATATTTATTTGTCATATATCCTTCTGGAAATCTAAAAACGTGTGAGCAATAATCTTTTATTCCTAATGCTTCTGAAATCGCCTCATCTGTTGATGTGATTTCATTTATAAACCTTTCTGTGCTTTGATATATTTTACTGTTGTTATGAGAATATGTATGATTAGCTATATAATGTCCAGAGTCGTAAGCTCGCTTTACCAATTCGGGGTGTTCTTTTACGTGTTTGCCAACAACAAAGAATGTTGCTGGAATTTCTTCTTCATCCAAGATATCTAATATTTTAGGCGTCATTTTTTCGGTTGGACCATCATCGAAAGTTAAGTATGCAATCTTGTAATCGGAGTTTAAAAGAATTTGTAAGTCATTTTCAGATGTTATAGTTATAGCGGTTTCTAAAGTTTTATTTTTTGAAAGCGAGAAACATCCAATTATAGAAAGAATGATGAATAAAGAAAAAAGTAGTAGTTTCTTCTTAGTAACAATAAAGATATTCGTAATATCACTTCCTTAAAAATTGTTTATAGAATTACTTTATGAAAAATAGACTTAAAATATTCGTTTAAACCTTGATTTAGAGAAAAGTAATGTTAAAATTATCATAAAGGAGACTAAAGATGAAATTAAATTATTTTGATAAATATAGTATAGATACAGATGAGATAAAAGAAAAACTTGAAATAATTTCAAAATGTAATGAAGAGAATGCTTTGTACGTGACATATATGTTAAATAATGCTTTAGAATATTTATATTCTAAGGTTCAATTGAATGTAGAGAATATGACTGATGGAATTACAGCGGATTTACAAGAAGTTAATACAATCATTATTTTTGACGTGATTGAAGAAAAAGAAATTCCTAGTTGGATAATTGAAAGTTATCAAATGGCAAGGCTAATTATAATTGGTAATTATGTAACAAAGCGTATTAACGATAAAGTTACTTTCGTAAATGTTGAAGAATTAGCTAAAATTCGAAGAGAACTAAAAGATGATAAAAATATTTTAATTGGTTTCAATGTTTCTAAAATCGATTTTACAAAATATTATTATAGTAGAATGCGTAGCTATTTTTTAAATGTTGTTGACGCATTAGACAAGGTCCCTATGGATGAATTGAAAAAGAAGACAGAATTGATATGCAAGAATATCTTGATAAACGAGGATAACTATACAAGCAAAAAGAATGTGCCGATTGAAAAAATTGAATTCAAAGCTATGATGAATATGTATAAAGAAATAGTGGAGCTGAAGAACAAAAATATTGACAATAAAGTGTTTTTTGTCCATGACGATGAAGTATTACAAGATGATGAGAAAATGGCTTTAAATCAAATCTCGTTGCTAATAAAAATATTTAAAATAAACGATGAAAAAGAAAGGCTATCATTTGTGTATGATACTTTTTGTGAAAATATGATGAAAGAAATATCAAGATTGAATTATTGTTATTTTATCGATAATAAATGTATAAAAATGAGATATACTAGTGGATTTCCAAATTCAAAAGAAAATGGATGTTGTTCAAATACATATATGGACAAAGGTAAGGATTGTAGATACTTAAAAGATGATTATTCTTGTGCGATTTGTTCGATTTCGTGTAGAGCGTTTACGTGCCTATACCTACAAGAGAGAGGAATAGATCATTCTCTATGGCAATACCCTATAATCGATTGTACTTTAAATAAATTTTCAAGAGCTAAGTTAATACATCATTTTTTTACACCTAAAGAGAAAATGATGCGAAAGTTACACAACAGATTAAAATAAGATTGCTTTTGCAAGAGCATAATCATTAACAAATAAAAAAATATGTAATGTATAAAAATCCCTCTAAGCGAATAAAAATGCTTTAGGAGGGATTTTTTATGAAAAAAATATTCTTATTTACAAGTTTAATTATATTAATTTTACCGTGCCTAGCTTTTGCCAATATTGAAGAATATAATAGTATACCAGTGTGGTCAAATACACTT
>CAUGFN010000013.1:0-35990 GCA_959598745.1 uncultured Eubacteriales bacterium | reverse complement strand
GGAATACTATTTGCAATAGCAATATTATTAATTGTAATAGATAGAAGATTTATTTTATTAGGAATTTTAGCATTATTGGTTGCACCATTTGTTCTTCCAGAAACAATAATAAGCAGATTTACGAGTATTGGAAATATGGGGGATACATCAACGTCATATAGAGTTGCTATTTGGATGGGAACTATTGCGATGCTAAAAGATTATTGGTTTTCTGGAATTGGACTAGGAATAACTAGTTTTAATAAAGTATATCCAATATATGCCTATGCGGGTACTACTGCCCAACATTCGCATAATTTGTATTTGCAATTAATGGTGGAAAATGGAATTATGGGATTAGTTATGTTCTTAGGAATAATATATAATTTCTTTAAAGAAATGATTATAAGTCTTGTTAAAAAGAAAAAAATATTGTTAGTTGGTATAATGTCTGGAATGGTTGGTTTTTTAGTTCAAAGCATGACAGATCACACTTGGTATAATTACAGAGTTGTACTTATTTTTTGGATGGTAGTGGCTTTTGGTGTTTCATATGCCAAGATAATACAAGAGGAGAAATAGTAATATGATAAAAGTTATAAATACAGATAAAATTTTAAAAGAGGACCTTGAAAAATTGGCTAAATTTTATCAAAATTATGATGGTGAAAAGTTTGAGATGATTTTAGTAATTCCTAAAAATAGTGAGCTAGTAGATGTGATGAAATTGTCAAAAATTAAAGTGGTTGAAATAGAAGAACTTGAAAAAAATATATGGAATATCGATGTGTTGATAGAATTGATAAAGATATTTAAAAAAGAAAAACCTTATATAGTACATTCATATGAGAGCAGAATGGCTGAATTAGCAGCTAAATTTATAAAAGATTGTAAAGTTGTTTATACAGGCAAACAAGAATTAATTGACATGGATAAGAAAACCCAAATATTAAAATTGAAGTTCTGGAACGAACTTCTACCGGATAATATTACCGTTATAGACAAAACATTAGGAAAAGAAATCGATTCTATGAATAAAAAAGAAAATAAAAATGAGAATGAGATGGAATACATAAAAGAAATACAAAACATGTATGAAATAATGGAGTGTGAACCGAAAATGAAAAAGATAAACTTGTTAGATGTTTTTATAATACTTATTGTATTAGTCGCTTGTGCTGTGGGATATAAATTTATAAAGAAAACGGATAATGTTATAACTGATGATCCAACAACTAAAGTTGTATATCAAGTTCGTACAAATGAAACTATTGAGAATGTTTATGATATGATAGAAGTTGGGACTCCTGTTTATGAAAGCAGAAAAAACTATTGCATAGGAAAAATAATAGATAAGACGAGTGAGCCATCAGTAAGGTATGCTGCTAATATGGATAATGCAGAATATGTGGCTACAGAAATGAACGGATACAAAGATATAATACTAACGATTGAGGCAAATGCTGATAAAGGAAGTCAAAATATAATGATACAAGACTACAAATTGAAGGTGGGCGGAGAAGCATACATCAAAGGAAAAGGCTATGCTGTTTTAGGATATGTAATTTCTATAGAAAGATAGGTGATAATTTTGAAAAAGTGTAAATTTAATATAATTGATATATCAGTTATCGTTTTGGTATTGATTTTAATTTTGGCGACCGTTGTCAAATTCGGAAATTATAATAAAACGAATGATGAGACGGCTAAAATAGATACAATAGATTATAAAATAAAAATTAGTAATGTTAGAAATTATACGGTTGACGCTTTCGTCATTGGTGATACTGTTTTTGATAATCAAACTAATGTTGAAATTGGTAAGATAATTGAAAAGGAAGTAACAGATGCGAAGGGTTATGAGATTACAAAAAATGGCAAAATAGTTGAAACAAAAGTGCCAAATAAATACGACTTGGTCTTGGTAATAGAAACACAAGGAACTATAGATAATAGCGGATATTTTGCAAATAGAAGCGTAGAGTTGAAAGTGGGCAGTGAAAAAATAATTGAGACTTTGTATGCAAAAAGCACAGGGATAATAACTGAAATTGCACATGAAAACGAAGGTTAAAAGATGTATTGATTACAGCTACAAAAACGGAGGATAATGATGAATATACTTTTAGTTACGATGAGTATGGATATAGGCGGGGCAGAGACACATATTTTGGAATTGGCAAAAGCCTTAAAGAAAAGAGAAAATAATGTTTATGTCGTTTCAGCGGGAGGAAAACTAGTAAATGAATTGGTTGATAATGGCGTTGAACATATATATGCACCATTAAAAGATAAAAAAATACGACACATAACAGAATCATACAGAACAATAAAGAAAGTAATAAAAGAAAAGAATATAGATGTTGTGCATGCACATGCAAGAATACCAGGAGCTATATGTGGTGCTGTCTGCAAAAGAATGAAAGTGCCATTCGTAACAACGGTTCATGGAATTTATAAAGTTAATTTCATGTATAAAATCCTTACTAATTGGGGCGAAAAAACACTTGCGGTAAGTGATGATATAAGAATTCAAGTTATAAGAGATTACAAATTGAAACCAGAAAATGTAGAAGTAACAATAAATGGAATTGACACAGAAAAGTTTAAAAAAAATTCAAAAATAAAAGGAAAAATGCTGCAAGAACTTGGAATGAAAGCGGATAAAAAAACAGTTATACATATAAGTAGACTGGATAAAGATTCATCAAATGTTGCAGAAACATTAATAAAAATTTCGCCATTGCTAGCAAAAGAAAACACGCAAATGCTAATTGTTGGTGGTGGAGACAATTTTGAGGAATTAAAGAAAATGGCGACAGATATGCAAAATGTAATAATGACGGGAGCTAGAACAGATATAAACAAAGTGTTAAATATAGCAGATGTTTTCGTTGGTGTTAGCCGCGCAGCTCTTGAAGCTATGGCTTCTGAAATAGTAGTTATATTAGCTGGAAATAAGGCTTATAACCAAGGATATCAAGGAATTTTTACCAAAGAAAAACTAGAAAATGCCTTAAAAACTAACTTTTGTTGTAGAGAAATGGAAGCACTAGAACCAGAAAAACTGCTAAACGACATAAAAGAAGCATTAAACATGACTAATACGCAAGAGATTGAAAAATACAACAGAAGTGTTGTGGAAAAATATTATTCTGTAGAAAAAATGACAGATGATGCAGTTTGTATGTACCAAAAAGTAATAAAAAGTTGAAAATAATAAATAATTGTATATTGAATTTGAATCTATCTGCAGGAAACTAATAGAATTAGATTAGAGTGCAAAATTTCAAAAAACTAGAAAAATAAGGAACTTTATAATGTGGCAAACGTCAAAATTTAACAAAAATATTGACAAATGTGCAAGTCCATGATAAAATGAGCTAGCAAACCACGTAAAGGTTCTTTTTTTTTGAAGAATTATAGTGAGGAGAGCACTTTGGAGGTGTAAGAAATGAGAGATAAAATAACATTAGCATGTACTGAATGCAAACAAAGAAATTACGATACAAAAAAGAACAAAAAAAATGATCCAGACAGAATCGAAATGAAAAAATATTGTAAGTTCTGCAAAAAACATACAGAGCATAAAGAAACAAAATAAAGTGTAAAGGTGTGAATATTATGCAAGAAGAGAACAAAAATAAAAAAAGTTTTCATCAAGGCATGAAAGCTGAATTGAAAAAAGTTATCTGGCCTACCGGAAACCAAGTAGTAAAAAGCACATTTGCAACAATAGGTTTTGTTTTGTTGATTTCAGTAATATTAATAGTATTTAATTATGCTTTTAGCTTTTTGAATACAAAATGGTTCGATTTGGTACTAAAAAGAAATACTAATAATACACAAAGCGAACAAGCAATAAACAAATCAGGTGACACTTCACTTAGTGGAGATGTATTAACATCTGGAGAAAACGATGGAATTAATACTAATGTTGAGAGTGGCGAATAAATAGTAATTTACATTAATAAATGAAGGAGGAGTAAGATGCCTCAAGATGAAAATAACAATTCAGAAGTAGCTAAATGGTATGTTGTACATACTTATTCTGGTTATGAAAACAAGGTAAAAGATACTTTAGAAAAAGCCGTTGAAAATAGAGAAATGCAACATTTAGTTCAAGAGGTTATTGTTCCTATGGAGGAGCAAATTGAAATTAAAGATGATAAAAGAAAAACAACCTTGAGAAAAGTATTTCCAGGTTATGTCCTAATCAAGATGATTCTTACAGAAGAATCTTGGCACATTGTTAGAAATGTAAGGGGTGTGACAGGGTTTGTTGGAGCAGGGGGAAAACCAGTTCCACTAACTGATGAAGAGATAAGAGAAATGGGATTTGAAAAAATGCCAGTTAATATCGATTATGCAGTTGGCGATACAGTAAAAATTATATCTGGACCATTAGAAAGTTTCGTTGGCGTAGTTCAAGAAATCAGTATGGAAAAAGAGAAAGTAAGAGTTTTAGTATCTATGTTTGGAAGAGAAACTCCAGTAGAGCTAGAATTTTCACAAATACAGAAAATGTAGTAGGAGGTGTTTAAAGTGGCAGAAAAGAAAGTAACTAATATAGTAAAATTGCAAATACCAGCTGGAAAAGCAACTCCAGCACCACCAGTAGGACCAGCACTAGGTTCAACAGGTGTTAACATTATGCAATTCGTAAAAGCTTTCAATGATAAAACAGCAGATCAAGCTGGAATGACAATCCCAGTTGTTATTACTGTATATCAAGACAAGTCTTTTACATTCATTACTAAGGTTCCACCAGTAGCTGACTTATTGTTAAAAGCAACTAAAGTTGAAAAAGGTTCAGCAAAACCAAATAAGACAAAAGTTGCTAACGTAACAATGGCTCAAGTTGAAGAAATTGCTAAACAAAAAATGCAAGATCTTAATGCTGGTAGCTTAGAAGCAGCTATGAGTATGGTTAAAGGTACAGCAAGAAGTATGGGTATCACAGTTAGTGAATAATTTGATATTTCGTATTGGCGCAATCTTTAATAGTATCGTAATAGTAAGATTAAATATGGGAGAAGTTCGTGTAGAGCTTCGTTAATACCAAAGGAGGTAAAAATGAAAAGAGGAAAGAGATATTTAGAAAGCGAAAAGCTTATCGAAAAAGGCGTTTCTTATGATTCTAAATCAGCTTTAGAATTAATGGACAAAATGCCAAAAGCTAAGTTTGATGAGACTGTTGAAGCACACTTTAAACTAGGTGTTGATTCTAAACATGCTGATCAACAAGTTAGAGGAGTTATTGTTCTTCCACACGGAACAGGTAAAACTCAAAGAGTTTTAGTATTTGCAAAAGGAGACAAAGCTAAAGAGGCTGAAGCTGCTGGTGCAGATTTTGTTGGTGCTGAAGATTTAGTTCCAAGAATAGAAAAAGAAAACTGGTTTGATTACGATGTAATCGTTGCAACACCAGATATGATGGGTATAATTGGTAGACTTGGTAAAGTATTAGGACCAAAAGGTTTAATGCCAAACCCAAAATCAGGAACAGTTACTATGGATGTAGCTAAGGCTGTTTCTGAAATCAAATCAGGTAAAATCGAGTATAGATTAGATAAAAATAATATTATTCACTGCCCAATTGGTAAAGTTTCATTTGGACCAGAAAAACTAAATGATAACTTTGTAGCTTTATATGATGCAATCGTTAAAGCTAAACCAGCTGCTTCAAAGGGACAATACATAAAGAGTGTATCTGTTTCTAGCACAATGGGACCTGGTATCTCAATCAAAGCTTAGTTTTATATATTAATATAACCTAAGACAGTAGGTGTGTTTTAATACGCATAAATTCCTACCGAGGTAAATGAATCGGATTAAAGTCTGATGTTTATTTATCGAAGGTAGGTAAACATCAGGCTTTTTATATTCTAAAGTATTGAGGCCTTAATAGCTTAGTAATATAGGCATATCTCAAATTAACATTAGAACATTGAATGTTTGATGTATAAATAGAATTCTTATAACAAAATTTAAGACTTGTAAAAGTTATTAAATAATAAAGATAGGGGAGGTGTAATAATGCCAAACGCAAAAGTACTTGCTAAAAAGCAAAGCGATGCAGAGGAACTAAAGAACAAATTTGAAAAATCAAAATTAGTTATATTAGCAGATTACAGAGGAATCAATGTTGATGATATTACAAAAATAAGAGCTGATTTAAGAAAAACAGATAGCGAATATTTAGTCGCTAAAAATTCAACATTAAGATTTGCTGTTAAAGGAACAGAAGTTGAAGGTGTTTCTGAATACTTAGAAGGACCAACAGCTGTTGTATTTAGCTATGATGATTATGTTGCTCCAGCTAAAGTTTTATATGATTATGCAAAAGATTCAGAATTTTATAAAATTAAAGCCGGAATAATGGATGGAAAAGTAATTTCTAAAGAAGAAGTTATCAAACTTGCTAAATTACCATCAAAAGAAATGCTTCTTACACAACTTGCTACAGTATTGCTTGCTAATATTAGAAATCTTGCGGTTGTACTTGATCAAGTTGCAAAGAAAGAAGAAACTGCTGAATAGTTATCAGCAAACGTTTCTACATATGTGTAGAATAGGCTTTGCCACAAAGGCAATCTAGAAAATTTAATGGCGATAGCCAGAATTTAAAAGTAAAGGAGAAATTTAAAATGGAAAAAATCGAAAATTTAATAGCTGAAATCGAAAAACTTACAGTTTTAGAATTAGCTGATTTAGTAAAAGCAATTGAGGAAAAATTTGGAGTATCAGCAGCTGCTGCAGCTGTTGTAGCTGCTCCTGGTGCTGCTGCTGGTGCAGCTGCAGCTGAAGAAAAAACAGAATTCAACGTTGTATTAAAAGACGCTGGAGCTAACAAAATAGCTGTTATCAAAGTAGTTAGAGAAGTTACAGGATTAGGATTAAAAGAAGCTAAAGACTTAGTTGATGGAGCTCCTAAGACAGTTAAAGAGAACGTAGCTAAAGAAGAAGCTGAAGCAATGAAAGCTAAATTTGCTGAAGCTGGTGCTACAGTTGAATTAGCATAGTTTTGCTATATTAAAAGAGGAAACTTAATTTTGAAAGTTTCCTCTTTTTGCGTTATTTGAGATTGATTTAACAATGAGGTTTTAAGGTTACTATTCAGTCTTGAAATTTTATATGCTTAAAAATCAGTTATAAAGCATTTTTATAAAATTTTAGCCTTCAGCCACATTGAATAATTAAATATTTTAAGGCAAGTCTGAATAGCAACTTTTAAATATGGCTATTTTACTAAATTTGCCAGAAGTATTGACTTTAAACCATATTTTAAATAAAATAAAAAAAAGAGGGGATATTGTTTTATTGGCCTAATCGACCGATTTAATAACAATATTTATAAGTTTTTGAGAAATATAAAGGGGAGATATGTATGGGAATAGGTGAGGTTTTTAAAGTATCAGCACGAAGATTAAAAGACAATTATAAGAACGAAATACTAACGTTTTTAGCTTTTTCTGTGATTAACATTGGATTAGGTGTTGTATTAGCATTGCTTTCATTGTTATTTGGGGGAATATCAGTAATTCGCTTTTTTATACCAGTAATTTATCTTGCATTTTCAATTATTGAATTGCCTTTGGCAAATGCTTATTTAAAACAAGTTATTAAAGCAAGTAGTGGCGAAGATATAAGTGCTTTTGGTTTTACACAAGATGTAAAAGGACTTTTCCTAGTGTCATGGAAGGTTGCGTTTTATACTTTTCTAAAATATTTGACACCGATTTGTATAGGACTTGTAAGCCTTATTTTGATTGCTACTAATATTTCTTTACTTGCATTAATAGGGCGGTATTGGATATATTGTTACTGGAGTATTAAATATAATAGTTATGCTTGATTATGCATTCGTAAATAATGAGTTAATTTACGATAATGGAAATAGCACTCCAAAGCAAATAGTAGAAAATACAGCTATGTATATGAAAGGAAATAAAGGCAATTTGTTTTTAATATACCTAATAGTATTTGATATTTATTTACTATTAGGTGCATTGATTAGTGTACCTGTGCTTGGTATTGTTTCAATTTTAGTTATGTATTTTATTTTCATCCCATATGCACTAGTTTTAATGGTAACATTCTATGAAAGCATCAGAGGCATATTAAAAGATAATGATAATTCTATGGAAGAGAGAATAAATCAAGTAATTGAAAATGAGTCTAATAAGCAAGAAGGGCCAATAACAGAAGCAAATGTAGATGAAAATATTGATTCATCACCAATTCAATAGTAGTAGTATTACTAAGAGACTTTCCTTATGATGCAATAAGGAAGGTCTTTTACATTATGGTATTAATTTTTAACAATATTTTATTTTAACTTAAAATAGAGATGGAATTAGGAAATTCTATATTTAACAAATTTCTAATGTTGGTTGTTTTATTTTAGCTAAAAATAGAAATTGAATTATGGGTATTTTTCTTTTTTATAGTATTGACAGAAAACTTACTAAAATATACAATAAAAGTACTAGACTTCTATGCGATTTAAGTATGAGCGAAATACTAATGATAGGGGGAAATGTTTTGGATATGACGAGTATGCCACTTGGCGAGTATGATAAAGCTATTGAATATTCAGAATCTTTAACTATATATGAAGGTTCTAAATTGTTGAGATATATAAAAGAAAAATTGGCCGGTTTTAGGTATGGTACAAAATCAAATCCTAGGACTAAAGGAAATGTGGTTAGTTATATAGACTCAATGGGAAGACTTATTACACAAGAGAGAGGTAGTAAGGAAGATGATTCTTTGACAGAGTATGCAATAAGAAAGATAAGCACTAGTGCTAAAACAGAGGCGATTATTTCTATTGAAGTTGTTGAGAAAAAGAAAAATGAAAAGGGCGAAACAGTAGAACAAACTAGAATGTTTTATCCAAATGAAGAGGAATATAAGCAAGCCGTTGATGCACCTAGAATAAAAGAGATAACTTATTTTAAAGATAATAAATCATATTTAAGAAAGACTATTGAGCGTTCTTTAAATGAAGAAGAAATGAAAAAGAGATTCGATGCTGGAACAATTAAGCTTAATTGTTTTGCACCTGATACAGTAAAGAACGAAATCTTAAATAGCAAAATGATTTATACGGTTGATAAGTTAAAAACAGAAGATACAATTTCAGATGAACTAAAACCTTTTGGAACTCATTTGCAAATAAATGAAACAGAAAGAACTTATATTGTTTCACCAGATTTTAATCCGGAAACTGAGGAAATAAAGGAGTATGTCGGACCTACAGAATCTGAAAAAGATGTAGTATTATATAAATCAAACGAGCCTAAGGCAAGAATAGAAGAGGCAGAGAAAATAACTTTTTCACTAGGCAAGATACATAATATAAGTTCGCTAATCACGAATTATCCTGATTCGGATGGCAATTATGGTGGAGTCGGTAGAGGAACATGTGCATTATATGATGACAAAGTTTTGCATGCCACAGGTAATAAATCTTTAATCATTTATCAAAACGAAGACAAGAAAATGAAATATACAATAGAAGGTAGCGAACAAAAGATTGAGGATGGATATGGTAAAATAGCGGCAGCTGAGATTAGAGGAAGTATAATTAATTTGAAGCTTGATGAGTGTGAAAATTTTGAAGAAATAGCCAAGAATATAGTTGAAGAATTTAAGAATAATTGGAATGTAAATTTAAAAACTATTGTTGAGTATAAAACTCCAAATGCTGAAAATAAAAGATTGAATATAAAGGAAATTTTAGCTTCAAAAGAGACTAAATAATTGAGGAAAAAGCATGTTTGATAACATGCTTTTTCTTGCATTTAAGCCCATAAAATGATAAAATTTGCTTTGAAGGATGTGGAATAAATGGAAGAACAAATGACACCTATGATGAAGCAATATATGGATGTAAAGAATGAATATAAAGATTCATTATTATTTTATAGAATAGGCGATTTTTACGAAATGTTTTTTGATGATGCTCTTACAGCATCGAAAGAATTAGAGATTACATTAACAGGCAAAGATTGTGGAATGAAAGAAAGAGCGCCTATGTGTGGAGTGCCGTATCATAGTGTTACGGGATATATAGCAAAGTTAATTGGAAAAGGATACAAAGTAGCAATTTGTGAACAACTAGAAGATCCATCACTTGCAAAAGGTTTAGTAAAGAGAAATGTAACAAGAGTAATAACGCCAGGAACAGTTATAGAGTCTAATATGCTAGATGACAAGAAAAATAATTATATCGCTGCAATTTATAGAGTTGGTGTATATTATGGCTTTGCATATTCAGATGTTTCGACAGGAGAGTTTTGCACAACAGAAGCAATTACAGGAAACAATTTTTCAAAAATTTTAGATGAAATAGCAAGAGTTATGCCAGCAGAGATTGTTGTAAACCAAGAGATGGCAGCAGATGCATTAGGAATAAAAACTATACAAGACAAATTTAATTCATATATAACAATTAGAGAACCTAGTGAAGTAGAAATAGATATTCAAGGTTTTAGTGAATTAGATAAATTAGTTTATGCTAAAGATGCAACAAGATTATTGTTATTATACATAAAAGAAACTCAAAAAATAGATTTAAAACATATAAATCTTATCCAAAATTATGAAATAAATGATTTTATGGTATTAGATAGCATTGCTAGAAAAAACTTAGAACTTACAGAAACATTGAGAGATAAAAACAAAAAGGGAAGTTTAATATGGGTATTAGATAAAACATCAACATCAATGGGTGGCAGACTTCTTAGAAGATGGATAGAAAAACCTTTAATAAATGTAGAGGAAATAAACTATAGACATGTTGGAGTAAAAGAACTAAAAGAAAACATTATAAAAAGAGACGATATATTAAGTACATTAAAAAATGTTTATGATATAGAAAGACTAACAGGAAAAGTTGCATATGGAAGTATAAGTGCAAGAGATTTAGTATCTTTAAAAAATTCACTTTTAAAGCTTCCTGCTGTTAAAGATTTGATAAAGGATTGCACATCACCAATAATAAATGAGATATATAATCAAATGGATACTTTAGATGATATTGCAAAACTTATTGATGATGCTATAATCGATGACCCACCTCTTACATTAAAAGACGGTGGAATCATAAAAAGTACATTTAATGATGAAGTAAACAAGCTTAGAACAGCATCGACAGAAGGCAAAAATTGGGTAATAGGTGTTGAGGCAAGAGAAAGAGAAGCAACAGGAATAAAGAATTTGAAAGTTGGATATAACAAAGTTTTTGGATATTATATTGAAGTTTCAAAATCAAATGTTGGAATGGTGCCAGATAGATACATAAGAAAGCAAACATTAACAACAGGTGAAAGATATATAACAGAAGAGCTAAAAGAGATTGAAAATACAATACTTGGTGCTCAAGATAAAGTTGTAAATCTAGAAACAGAAATATTTAATAAAGTAAGAGAAGATGTTGCAAAAGAAATCAAAAGATTACAACAAAGTAGTAATGCAGTTGCAAAACTTGATGTGCTTTGCGCATTCGCAGAAATAGCAGACAAAAACAACTATATAATGCCTGATGTTGATGATTCAGATGAGATAATAATAAAAGATGGCAGACACCCAGTAGTTGAAGAATTGATACCAGCAGGTTGCTTTGTACCAAATGATACGACATTAAATGAAGCTGATGATAGAGTAAATATTATAACTGGTCCTAACATGGCTGGTAAGTCAACTTACATGAGACAAGTTGCACTTATTGTGCTTTTAGCGCAAATAGGTAGCTTTGTTCCAGCTTCATATGCAAAGATAGGAATAGTAGATAGAATATTTACAAGAGTTGGTGCGTCAGATGATTTATCAACAGGCCAATCAACATTTATGGTGGAAATGAATGAAGTAGCAAATATAGTTTCAAATGCAACAAGAAAGAGTCTTTTGATACTAGACGAAATAGGTAGAGGTACTTCGACATTTGACGGACTTTCAATTGCATGGTCTGTTATTGAATATATAGCTAACAATGAAAAAATAGGCGCAAGAACATTATTTGCAACACATTATCATGAGTTAACCGAATTAGAGGGAAAAGTACCAGGAGTAAAAAATTATTGTATAGCAGTAAAAGAAAAAGGCGAAGATGTTATTTTCTTAAGAAAAATAATAAGAGGTGGAGCAGATGAAAGTTATGGCGTACATGTTGCTAAGCTTGCAGGTGTTCCAAATGTAATAACATCGAGAGCAAATGAAATATTAAAAACATTAAAAGAAAACAACTATATAGGCAGACATGAGAAAGAACTTAAAAAGGCAAGTTTTGCACTTCCACAAGTAGATTTGTTCAATTATAAAGTTGGTGAAATAGCTAATGAATTAGATAAAATAAATGTAAATGAGCTTACACCAATCGAGGCATTGAATGTACTTGTGAAATTAAAAAGCAAACTATAAAAGGAGTGAAAGATGAAACTTTGTGTTAATTATTTAGAAGAAGTGAAAGAACTAGTTGAAGAAGGAAAAATAGGTTTTATAGACTATATAAAATTGTTTAGTATAAATGGAGATTTATCGCCATTAGACTGGTGTGCAAGTAAAAAAGATGTGATGTTTCATGGTTTAGTTGGTGAAAAGGCATCAAATGTTGCAGACATTGATTTCTTCAAAGATAGAGATATTAAACTTCAAAAAAGATATTTTGAAATTAGCAGAACTCCATATATGTCAATGCATATAAATGCATTATCAGATATTCCACAAAACGAAGAAGATGCTCTAAAAGTAATAAAAGAAAATGTTAGTAGACTAACAAAAGAATTTGACAAAAAAGTACTTTTAGAGAATATACCAGGAATATGGGGAAGAGGCGATTTGAATTTTTATTCATCACCAGAGTTTATTTCAAAAGTTATAGCTGAAACAAACACAGGTTTCTTATTCGATATAGGTCATGCAAGAGTAGCTTCAGAGGTTTTAAATATTCCGTTTGATGAATATGTAAATAGACTTCCAATGAATAAAATCGAAGAAATTCATTTATCTGGTTGTATGAAAAATTCTAAGGGAAGATTAGTCGCAAATCATTCGAAAATGAATGAAGAAGATTTTAAATTTTTAAGTAAATTGCTAGAAAAATCAAAAACATTAAAAGTAGTTACTTTAGAATATGGCACAATAAAAGTTGGAACAGTAATAGGCAATCCACCAGTTGTAGCATATGGAATTGTAAATGAAAGAGCGAAAGAGGAAGTATATACACAGTTACTTAGATTAAAAGAAATGCTAAAAAAATAAGCAGAGCATGTGTAAAAAATAAAAATACAAAGGAGGACACCAAGATGGGAAATATAGTATTATTAGATGATTTAACAATAAATCAGATTGCAGCAGGAGAAGTTATTGAGAGACCAGCAAATGTTGTGAAAGAACTTGTTGAAAATTCAATTGATGCTGGTGCAACAAAGATTTCTGTTGAAGTAGAAAACGGAGGAATAACATCAATAAGAATTACAGATGATGGAAAGGGTATAGCACCAGATGATGTTGCTCTTGCATTTGAAAGACATGCTACAAGTAAAATACGTTCGGCTGAAGATTTGACAAAAGTAATGACGATGGGCTTTAGAGGTGAGGCATTAGCAAGTATTGCGGCAATCGCTAAAGTTGAACTAATAACAAGAACTAGAGACCAAGAGATAGGAACTAAAGTAATTGTTGAGGGTGGAGATATTATTTCTAAAGAAGAGTGCGGAGCTCCATATGGTACAACAATTATAGTTAGAGAACTATTTTATAATACACCAGTTAGATATAAATTCTTAAAAAAAGATTTTACAGAAGGTGGATACATAGAATCGGCTGTTGAAAAGATAGCTTTAATAAATCCTAGCATATCATTTAGGTTAGTTAATAATAGAAAAACTATTTTGCAAACAAGCGGTAACGGCGATATAACAACAGTTGTATACAATATTTTTGGAAAAGATGTTTCGCAAAATTTAGTTAATGTAGATAATGAATATGAAGGAGTAAAGGTAAGAGGTGTTGCTGGAAAGCCAGAGATAGCACGCTCTAACAGAACTAACCAATTATTCTATGTAAATGGAAGAAATATAAAGGACAAAATTTTATCTGCAGCTGTTGAAGAAGCATATAGAACACTAATACCACATGGTAAATTTGGATTTTGCATTATAGATATAAGGTTAAATCCTGAACTTGTTGATGTAAATGTTCATCCTGCTAAATTAGAAGTTAGATTTGCAGATGAAAGTAAAGTTTTTAAAGCGGTACATTATGGAATAAAAAATGCACTTCTAGGTGAAGACATAACAAGAGATGAAGAAAAAGAGAAAGTAGAAGAACCTAAAATTATAGAAAAAAATGTAGAGGAGACAGCGCCACAAAGAAGAGGACTTTTTGATATTTTTAGAAATAAGAGTACAGAACAGACACCTGAAAATCCAGATGAAAAATATGCTACAATAGAAGTAAAAGTGAACAAGGATAATCAAGCCAAGAACTCTGTAATAGATAAAATAGAATTTGATGAGGAAAGGCAATATCTGAAACCAATTGCAGAAGAAACACAATTAGAAGAATTGGAAGAACCGTTACAAAATATTACTTATTTGCCAAAAAAAGAATCAAACGAATCTGAAGAACAAGAATTTGAAAAGATAGTTGAAAAAAATTATAAGCCAGAGGAAGATAATATTGAATGCAAGGTTGAAGAGGACATAAGACCTATATATGATCAAGATATTGAAGAAAAATCCCCTGTGCCAGAGTACAAAATTTTAGGTGTAGCGTTTAATACATATATTATATTGGAATTGGATGAAGATATATACATATTAGATCAACATGCTGCACATGAGAGAGTTCTTTATGAAAAAGTAAAAGAAAATTTCTATAGAGCTGGTGGCAAAGAAGCTCAAATGCTTTTATTACCAGATGTTTTAGAGTTATCAAAAAGAGATATGCATATAGTTAAAGACCACATGGATTTGTTTGAGCAAGCAGGTTTTACATTAGAAGAATTTGGCGAGAACACAATAAAAATAACAGGCGTACCAGTTATTTGTTTTGAAATGAATACAAAAGACTTATTTATGGATATCCTAGATGGCATTGATATAACGAACAGAACTAACAAACAAGACATAGAAGAAAAATTTATAGCAACAGTTGCTTGTAAAGCAGCAGTAAAGGCTAACATGGTGTTAGATGAAAGAGAAATAAGAGGTCTATTAGATGAATTATTATTGCTTGACAATCCTTTTACATGCCCACATGGAAGACCTACTGCAATAAGGATTACAAAGACAGAAATAGAAAAGAAATTTGGGAGAAGATAAGAGTAATTTAATTGCTCGAAATGAGGAGAAGATGATAAAAGAAAATGAAAAACCAAAAGTTATTGTAATTGTTGGACCAACAGCGTCAGGAAAAACGGCTACATCAATAAAAGTTGCAAAAGAGTTAAATGGAGAGATAATCTCTGCTGATTCAATGCAAATATATAAAGATATGAATATAGGAACTGCTAAACCAACGAAAGAAGAAATGGAAGGTATAAAGCATTACATGATAGATATTGTATCTCCTGATGAAATATTTAACGTTGCTAAATATAAAGAAATGGCAGAAAAAGCAATAGAAGATATTTTGAGTAAAAATAAAGTCCCTATAGTAGTTGGAGGAACAGGTTTATACATAGATACATTGATTAATGGAGTAGAATTTGCCTCTGTAAAAGAAGATTTAGAATATAGAAATGCACTGCTTGAAAGAGCGAAAAAAGAAGGAAACAAAGCTCTTCATGATGAGCTTGCAAAGATAGTAAGACGTGTAATAAGAGCTTTGGAAATATATAAAATTACAGGAAAAACAAAAACTAAATTAGATGAAGAATCAAGAAAAGAAACTAAATACGATTATAGAGTATATGGCATCGAATGGGGTAGAGAGGAGCTTTATAGAAGAATAGAAAAGCGTATAGATATAATGCTTGAAGAGGGACTAGTAGAAGAAGTAAAAAATGTAATGAGCAGATACACCATATCAAAAACGGCAATTCAAGGACTAGGCTACAAAGAAGTAATCGAGTTTTTGAATAATGATATTTCATATGATGAAATGGTAGACAAGTTAAAAATGGAGACAAGAAGATATGCCAAAAGGCAACTTACATGGTTTAGAAGAAACAAGGACATAAAATGGTATGACATAAATAATATAGCAGACAAAATAATAATGGAAAACAAATAAGACATATTATTTGGGAGGATATTGGATGAAAAAACAAAAGAAAAATCAAAACCTGATATTTGTATTATTATCTATTTTAATTATTATATTGATATATTTTGTTATATGCATAGTTAGTTTTTTTAGGCAACCTGCAGATACAGTGCTTATAAAGAATGGTGAGGTAATAAAGTATGAAGAAGTTGTTGGATATATAATAAGAAATGAAAAAGTTTTAGACACTTCATCATATGAAGGTACTCCTAAGGCCAATGTTGATGATGCAACAAAAGTCTCAAAAGGAACAGAGATTATTGCATATATGTCAAGGGAAAAAGAACAATTGACTGAGAAAATAGCTAAACTAGATAATAAAATTCAGGAGGCAATGGAAAGCAAGCAAACAATACTTCCCAATGACGTTAAGGTGCTTGATTCAGAAATTGAAATATATTTGTATACAAATATAAAAGAAAATAATGATGTATATTCAATCTATGAAAGCAAAAATTTGATTAATGAGAAAATCGAAAAGAAAGCCAAAATAGCAGGAGATTTAAGCCCTGTGGGTTCACAATTAAAAAGTTTAATAGAAGAAAGAACCTCATATGAAAAACAAATAAATGACTCAGAAAAGAGCCTAAAAACACCAGAAGCAGGTTTAGTTTCATTTAGGGTAGATAATTATGAAAATGTGTTGTCGCCATCAGTGATATCAAAATTGACACTTGCAGAATTAGAGAAAATAAAGATAAATAATAATCAAATTATTCCGATAAGTCCTTCAAAAGTCAAGATTGTTAATAATTTTGAATGTTACATAGCGATACCAATGAAATCGGAAGAAAGTAAAGAAGCGAAGCTAAACGATAATATTTATTTGAGATTTGATAACACTGGAGATGAATTTATCAATGCTACTATAGAGTACATATCAGAAGAAGATGATAAGAGGATTATAGTTCTTAAAATAAAGTCAAATGTTGAGGAATTAACTAAATATAGAAAGATAAATTTAGATGTTGTTTGGTGGAGAGATAAAGGATTAAAAATAAATAAGGAAGCAATAACATATAGCGAAATAACAGGTATTAGTGGAGATACAGTAATTGTTCCAAAAGTAACGATAAAGAAATCAAGCTATACACAAGATGTCTTTGCTAAGATTGTTAGAGAAGCAGGAGATTTTGCGATAATAACTAATTATGAAGATAAAGAACTTTTAAATTTGGGTGTGCCAGAAGAATTAATAGCAGGCAGACAAACTTTAAAAATGTATGATGAAGCAGTATTAATAAGAAATGAAATGTAATTTGTATATAAAAGTAATAATATGTAAATATATGAATGAAATGTTACAAAAGTATTACAGCTTTGTTAAATTATAGTTACAAATGCCCAAATTGTTTGACAATGCATGGCGGTATAAATAAAATATAGTTGTACAAATGATGAAAACTATGATTTTGGGAGGTTTTTTTAGTGGGAAACAAATTCATGAATAAAATGTGGAATTTATTAGGTGTTGATAATGAAGAAGATTTTGATTATGATGCAGATTACGAAAATGCATCAGTTCCTTATACAGAAGAGAAAGAAAATACAACTAACATAGCGCCAGTTACAACAAAAAAGAATAAAGTTGTTGGTATGCCTGGAATGCAACAGGTTAGAGTAATAATTTCTCAACCAAGTACTTTTGAACAATCAGAGGAGATATGTGAACATCTAAAAGAGAAAAAGTCTATAATTGTTAATTTAGAATATGTAAACAAAGATGTAGCAAGAAGAATTGTTGATTTCATAAGCGGAGCAGTTTATGGATTAGATGGAAATATTCAAAAGATATCTAATTCAATATTTTTAGTAGCACCATTTAATTATGAAATAACAAATGAAGTTATGAAAGAAGATATAAAAAACAAATTATCTGTTTCATGGATAAAATAGAGTGAGTTTTAAGGAGGATGTGCTATGATAACTCCGCTAGACATTGAAAACAAAACTTTTAGCAAACAGGTGGTTAGTGGATACAACGTTGATGAAGTTAAGCAATTTATGGCAACGTTACTTACTGATTATGAGAAATTGTATAAAGAGAATATTGAGTACAAAGATAAAATAGAAGTGTTGAATCAAGGGATACAACATTATAAATCGATTGAAGATACGCTTCAAAATGCTTTGATAGTTGCCCAAGGAACTGCTGAAACTGTTAAGAAAAACGCAAAGGCCGAGGCTGAAAATATTTTAAAAGAAGCTGAGCTTACAGCTATAAAATCAGCTGATGAGATAAGCAAACAAACAATTGAAAAGAAACTTCAATTAGATGATGCTAAAAAGCAATTTGATGTGTATAAAGCAAAAATGGAAGCACTTCTTATATCTCAATTAGAATTATTAAAAGAAATAAACAAAGGCGATGAATAAATAATGTTTCATCGCTTTATTTGTATTTAAAAATGACATAAATTTATTGCAAATAACCATGCCCACGAATTGATTTTTATTTGAAAAACTCATGATAAAAATGTGAATTGGATTGACTAAAGCATTAAAAAGGGCTAAACTAATAGCATACTTGATTTTAATTTATTGATTAGCAATAATCAGAAAGGATGAATAGATGAAAAAGAAAAGTGTTATTTTAATAGCATTAATGATTATTATGTCGTGTGTATTAGCAGGATGCAATACAGAAACTAGAAATGATGATTTAATAAAAGGAAATGATGATGTAATCGAGCAAACTAGTGGAGATAGTGAAAATGTATCAGGAGAATCTAATATAATTAAACCTGATAGAGATCCTAATAGATACGCAAATGTAGAACAAAATCCAGTAGCAACAATCGAAATGAATGATGGAAAGATTATAAAGCTAGAGTTATACCCTAAGATTGCACCTGAGTCTGTTGAAAACTTTGTGGAGCTTGTAAATAGTGGTTTCTATAACGGGCTTACATTCCATAGAACAATTCCAGGTTTTATGGCACAAGGTGGGGACCCACTTGGAAATGGTACTGGTGGACCTGATTATTCTATATATGGTGAATTTTCAGAAAATGGATTCGATAACTCATTGAAACATGTAAGGGGTGTGTTATCAATGGCAAGAAGCAGCGAAAATAATAGTGCTGGTTCACAATTCTTCATAATGGTTGAAGATACACCTTCTTTAGACGGATTGTATGCTGCATTTGGTAAAGTTACAGAAGGAATGGATGTCGTTGATGAAATTGTCAATACAGAGGTTATTAGAAGAGAAGTTGATTCTGATGTATCTACATTAGAAGATTACTATAAACAATATATGGAGATTGATAGACCTGTAAATCCGCCAACAATAAAGACTATAACAGTTGATACATTCGGTGTTGAATACGAAGCTCCAACAAAATTTAATAAAGAATAAAAAGGTAAAAGAGTGTCGGTTTAATGGCACTCTTTTTGCGTTATTAGTAGCTTTAAAACATAAATTTTATTTCAAAATGATTGACTAATTAAACGAACTAATGTACACTAGAAGTGCTTAAAATAATAAAGGAGATGTTAAGATGTTTGCATATATTAAAGGTACATTAGAAATAAAAGGAAATGATTATGTAGTTATAGATGTAAATGGAGTTGGATACAAAATATTTGCTCCATTATCAACAATAGAAAGGCTGGGCGAAATAGGAAGTACAGTAAAAGTTCATACACATTATTATGTAAGAGAAGACAATATAAGTTTATATGGTTTTTATAGTCTAGAAGAACTTAGAATGTTTGAACTTTTAATAGGAGTAAGTGGCGTTGGTGCAAAATCTGCAAATGCAATACTTGCTAATATTACACCATCTCGATTTGCACTTGCAGTTATAACGAATGATATAAAAGAACTTACAAAACTTCCTGGAATAGGTGCAAAATCTGCACAAAGAATAATACTTGAATTAAAAGATAAACTAAAATCAGAAGAAGCTATTGCAGAAAGTGATTTTGAACTTCAAATTGCAAGCAGTAAAGATTCAAACTCAAGCGAGGCAGTTGCCGCATTACAAGTATTAGGATATCCAGTTAAAGAGGCAACAAAAGCTGTATCTTCTGTTAATGCAGAGGGCTTATCTGTAGAGGATATTATTAAAAAAGCATTATTGTATTTTACAAAGTAATTTCATGCTCAATAGTAATTAAACAGTTTTTAGTAATAAGAAAGGACGAATTAAATGGAAGACAAAAAATTGCCACTAGCATACAGAATGTGCCCTAAAACGATAGATGAGTATGTTGGTCAAGAACATATACTGGCAAAAGATAAAATGCTATATAGGCTAATTAAAGCGGATAGATTATCGAGCATAATTTTATATGGACCACCAGGATGTGGAAAAACATCACTTGCTAGAGTTATAGCAAATTCAACTAAAAATAAGTTTATAAAATTGAATGCAGTTGCTGCAGGAGTACAAGATATAAAGACTGCAGTTGAAGATGCAAAAAATTTGCTTTTAAATCCATCTGGAAGAGTTGTTTTGTTTATAGATGAGATACATAGATTTAATAAATTACAACAAGATGCACTGCTTCCATATGTTGAAGATGGAACAGTAATATTAATCGGTGCAACAACCGAAAATCCTTACTTTTCTGTAAACAAGGCGCTAATTTCAAGATCAACAGTTTTTAAACTTGAACCACTAAAAAAAGAAGATGTGATGAAAGTTATAAAAAATGCACTTACTGATAAAGAAAAAGGCTTAGGTTTATATGATTTAAAAATATCAGATGAAACGATTGAGTACTTAGCAGATATCGCTGCAGGAGATGTAAGAGTTGCACTGAATGCATTAGAAATAGCAACATTAACAACAGATATGAATGCAGATGGAGAAATAGAAATAACAAGAGATATTATTATAGAATGTGTTCAAAAGAAAAAGGCACAGTTTGATAAAAATGGTGACAGCCATTATGATAATATCAGCGCATTCATAAAATCTATGCGAGGCGGAGATGCAGACGCGGTATTGTTCTATTTGGCGAGAGCGTTATATGGAGGAGAAGATCCAATGTTTCTTGCAAGAAGAATAGTAATATGTGCATCAGAAGATGTTGGAATGGCCAATTCAAATGCTTTAGTAGTTGCAAATTCAGCAATGCAGGCTGTACATCAAATAGGAATGCCAGAAGCGAGAATAATACTTGCACATGCGGCAACATATGTAGCAAGAAGTCCAAAATCGAATGCGGCATATTTAGGAATAAATAAAGCATTAGAAGATGTTCAAAATATGGATACGGGAACAATACCAATGCATATAAGAAATGCGCCTGTAGAGGGAATGAGTGACTTAGGATATGGTGTTGGATACAAGTATCCACACGACTATCCAAATCATGAAGTTGAGCAACAATATCTACCAGATAAAATGCTTGGTACAGTTTATTATAAGCCAGATGAAACCGAAGAAAAATTAAAGTGATTATAGACTAAATTTTGATGAACTTAAAATTTATGACTATTTAGAATTTCGTTTAAATAATTAAAAATTGATAATAGAATAAAAAATAATAAAAGACTCATAATAATAAAAATGGGTCTTTTATTTTTATAAAATTTTAAAGATGAGTTAGGTAATTTTATAAAACAAATAAGTAGAAAGCTATGGTGAGATATGGTTTATGCAATTGGAATATTAGGTGGATTTGTAAGTGGCTTTTTTGGTGCTGGTGGAGGACTTATAATTCTTCCTGCACTTGTTAGAATTATTAATATAGATGAATACAAAGCAAGAGGAACGACACTTGCTACGATATTAATTGCAATACTTGTAGCGTCGATTTTTTATAGTAAATTCAATTATTTTGATTTTGGAATGTCATTAAAGATAGCAATTGGTGGTATTATAGGTGGCTTTATAGGAGCAAAAGTTGTTGAAAAATTTTCGAGATTTGGGCTTTCTATAATTTTCGATATATTTTTGTTGTATGTATCTTTGAAAATGATTTTCAATTTTTAAAAAAATTTTTAAAAGCAATAAAACTAAAAATAAGGGGCAAAATAAGATATGAAATTAATTTTAATTGGGATAATTTCAGGAATTGTTACTGGTATGGGAATGGGTGGTGGAAGCATACTGATTTTAATACTTACAGCATTTATGGGAGTAAATCAACATACCGCTCAGGCCACCAATTTAATATTTTTTATTCCTACATCTATTTCAGCAATATACGTATACTTTAAAAATAAAAATGTAGATACTCGGAGCAGGAGTGAAATTATTATACACGGTAATATTAGGGGCAGGCGTCGGAGCATATTTGACAAAGTATATAGATTCTTCAAATTTAAAAAAATATTTTGGATTATTTTTATCAATTGTAGCAATAATAGATGTTATCCAAACAATTAAAAATAAAATAAATGAAAAGTCAAAGAAAGGTGGAGAAGGTGTATGAAAAATCTAGTTACAGGTATGGTTATTGGTGCAATGATAGGTGGTATATTTGGAACAATGGCAAGCGATGAAATAAATGATTTCGGAAAAATGTGCATGAAAAAAGGCAAAAAAATAATAAAAAAATTCAATTAATTGTAGAAATGACAAGGTAAAAAGTATAAAGAGAATATCTTAAAATGATATTCAATATATTTTTTACTTTGTCTTTTTTTATTACTTGAAAATAACTGGGCAAGCAAGGTAAATGTCATAAAATTAAATATATTTTCTTTTAAAAATGAGAATTGATTTTGAAATGTTATATGATATAATTTATACAATGAATATGTTTAGGAGGAAAATATGAAGAATCAAAAATTGATAGTTGGATTGCTAATTGTTATTGTAGTATTGTTAGTTGGAAATATTTATTTTTTATTTAATAATAGAAATCATGAGATAAAAAATCCTATTTCAAAAGACAACTCTGGTGATGTATTAGATAATAAAAATTCTGGTGATACAAGTAGTGGCGATGTTGAGCCATCAGTTATTGTAAAGGATGAAATAAAAAAAGAACCAGAAGAAGAAGAAAAACCAGTTCGTGCAGAATATGATGTTATTGTGTTTGGCGCGGAACCTGAGGGAATCGTGACCGCTATTTCTGCAGCGAGAAATAATATGAAAGTGCTACTAGCTGAGAAAAGAGATGGACCTGGTGGACTACTTACATATGCTATGCTAAACACAATTGATATGAATTTTAATGATGATGGAGTTTTACTAAGTCAAGGTATTTTTGAAGAGTTTTATGCTAAGTTGAATAATAGAAATTCATTTGATGTTGAAGTTGCAAAAAATGCATTTAAAGAAATGTTAGCGACAGAAAAAAATATAAAGGTCATGTACAATGTTGATAGCTATACTGTTGGCTCAAATGGAACAGAAATAGAGTATGCAATCATTGATGATGAAAAATACATAGCTAAGACATATATTGATTGCACTCAAGATGCAGATATAACAGTTGCAGCTGGCGCTGAGTATGTAATTGGTTGGGAAGACATAAATGAAAAAAATAGAAGTATGTCAGCGACACTTGTAATACATATGGATAATGTAGATTGGGATAAAGCCTGTGAAACAATAAAAAAAGAAAATAGACCTAATACAGGTTATTCTGATCGCGGTATATGGGCTTTTGGAAATATAACACAAAATTATATTCCAGTACAAACAAATATGAGATTAAAAGCACTAAATATAGGAAGACAAAACGATGGTAGTGTTTTAATAAATTCGCTTCAAATAATAAATGCAGATATGCTTGATTCTAATTCAAAAGAGAGAGCATATGAAAAATGTAAAGAAGAGGCAAATTATCTTGCAAAATTTATAAAAGAAAATGTACCTGGTTTTGAGAATGCAAGACTTGTTGGTGTCGCACCAGAATTATATGTTAGAGAAACAAGACATATAATTGGAGAGTATAGAATGACTGTTAAGGATATGCTTGAATCAACATATTACAATTCGGCAATAGGGTTGGCATCATACCCAATAGATGTACAAACAACGAGTATATATGATTATGGATATATAATAGGTGCTCCAGACCAATATTATATCCCGATGGGAACTATAGTACCAAAAGGTTTTAAGAACTTACTTACAATAGGACGCAGTGGTTCTTATACTTCAATTGCTGCTGGTTCTGCAAGAGTAATACCTACAGGTATGACTTTAGGACAATCAGCGGGAATAATGGCGGCAATAGCAAAAGAAAGAAATACAGACTTTCAAGAGATGCTTAATAATTATTCAACAATAAGAGATGTACAAAATAGAATGAAACTTCAAGGAATGTATTTACCAAAGGAATCTAAACCAGTAGTTGATGTAAATGGAAGATATTATAATTATATAATTGAAATGTGCGAAAAAGGTATATTAAGTTTAGGATACAGCAATACTTTCAATCCTAACGATACAATGTCTGAAAGAGAATTTATAGTATTTTTGGAAACATATTTAAAGAGAAGTTTCGTTGATGAGCAATATTGGAATGCAGATCATATAAACTTGTTAGATGCTAGCGAGAAGCCAATAACTCCAAACAGAGCTAAAGAAATAATGGCAGATATAACTACATATAATGTGAAAGATAACGAAACTAAAGGAGAGATAGAGGATTATATAAAACTTGTAATGCCCGTAGGAAAGGAAAATTTGACGCTAGTAAGAATATATGAAATATCAACATTATTGAAAGAAAAGATAGCAAAAATAAGCGAATAAAATTACACCAAAATGTGCCCTTGATTTTGCAAGTGGCACATTTTGGTATGTTAAATGCTGATAAGAAAAATATTAATCTATAATGTAAAAATAAAGGAGAGGTTAAACATGAGATACTATAAAAAACTATTAGGAGAAAATATTTATTTATCACCGGTGAATGAAGATGATGCAGAAATTTTTACAAAATGGATGAATGATTTTGGTGTCACAGATTATATTGGCAGAAGTGATGCAATATTGACATTATCAAGCGAGAAAGAATGGTTAACTTCTGCAATTTGTGATAAAAAATATATATTTTCAATAGTAAAAAATGAAGGAGATGAGTTAATCGGTAATATAGAATTAAATAGCATTAAACATGTTGATAGAACCGCAACATTAGGAATAATGATTGGCGAAAACAAAGAAAGAAGCAAAGGATATGGTTTAGAAGCTATTAACTTATTACTAGATTTTGCATTTAATTATTTGAATATGAATAGTGTAAACTTAGAAGTTTTAGAAGTAAATGAAAGAGCCAAAAGATGTTACGAAAAGGCGGGTTTTAAAATATTTGGAATCCAAAGAGAAAACAAATATATAGATGGAAAATATTACAATACTATTCATATGGATATATTAAAAGAAGAATTTAAAGGAAGTTATATAAAAAATAAAAATCTTTAGATTCAAAACTTTTTCTTCTTATTGCAAAGGATAGATTGATTTTTAAAGCGAAATATTATATAATTTCTACATATTGTAAAAGTGGAGGAATAAAGATGAAAGCAATAGAACTTAGAAGAAAATATATAGAATATTTTAAAAGAAACGGACACAAAGAAATACCAAGTGCACCAGTTGTTCCTGAAAATGACCCAACAGTGTTGTTTACAACAGCTGGAATGCATCCATTAGTTCCATATTTATTAGGTGAGCCACATCCACAAGGAAAAAGACTTACAGATTATCAAAAATGTATTAGAACAGGAGATATTGATTCAGTTGGGGATCCTTGTCATTTAACATATTTTGAAATGATGGGCAATTGGTCATTAGGAGATTATTTCAAAGATGAATCAATAAAAATGAGTTATAATTTCTTAAAAGATGAACTTGGCTTTGATATGGACAAAATATCTGTAACAGTATTTGCAGGTGAAGATGGAATACCAAGAGATGAAGAAGCAGCTAATGCATGGGCAAATATGGGAATACCAAGAGACAGAATCTTTTATTTGGGAAGAGAAGATAATTGGTGGGGACCAGCTGGTGAAACGGGTCCATGTGGTCCAGACACAGAAATTTTCTTTGACACAGGAAAGCCAAAGTGTTCTGAAAACTGTAATCCATCATGTAGCTGTGGAAAGTATCTTGAGATTTGGAACAATGTATTTATGCAATACAATAAGACTAAAGATGGCAAATATGAGCCATTAAAGCAAAAAAATGTTGATACAGGTCTTGGACTTGAAAGAGTTATAAGCTTATTACAAGGAAAGAATAATGTGTATGAAACAGAGCTTTTTGCAGATGTAATAGCTAAAATACAAGAGCTTGCTAAAAACTTTAATATAAACAGTGCAAGAATAATAGCTGACCATTTAAGAGCATCTATATTTATGATAATAGATGGTGTTAGACCAAGCAATGTAGAGCAAGGATATGTTTTAAGAAGATTACTTCGTAGAGTTATTAGACATATGAGAAAAGTAGAAATAGATCCTAATGAGATAAGCACATTAGTAGAAAAATTTGTAGAAATTATGGCTGAAATGTATCCAGAAGTTCCTGCAAATAAAGATACAATAATAGAAGTAATAAGAGAAGAAAAAGATAAATTTGTAAAGACACTAGAACATGGTGAAAAAGAATTTATCAAAAATGCAGAAAAAACAAAAGCAGAAGGTAAAGAAAAACTAGATGGAGAAGTAGTTTTTAGATTGTATGATACATTTGGTTTTCCACCAGAAATGACTGCAGAGTTAGCAGAAGAGAAAGGCTTAAAAATAGATATGAAAGAGTTTGAAGAATTATTCAAAAAGCATCAAGAAATATCTAGAGCTGGTTCTGAAGCTAAATTTAAAGGTGGACTTGCAGATCATAGTGAAAAAACTACAGCATATCACACGGCAACTCACTTGTTACATAAAGCGTTACAAATTGTTTTGGGTGAGCATGCAACACAAAAGGGCTCAAATATAACAGCAGAAAGATTAAGATTTGACTTTATGAATCCTCAAAAACTTACACCAGAAGAATTAAAAAGAGTTGAGGATATAGTAAACGAACAAATCCAAAGAGATTTGCCAGTAACATGCGAAGAAATGTCATTAGAAGATGCGCAAAAATCTGGTGCTACAGGTCTATTTGTAAACAAATATGGTGATAAAGTAAAAGTTTATACAATAGGAGACTTTAGTAAAGAGATTTGTGGTGGACCTCATGTAGATAGAACAGGAAAACTAGGACATTTTAAAATAATAAAAGAAGAAGCTGTATCAGCGGGTGTACGTAGAATAAAAGCAATATTAGAATAGAACTTTCGTGTTGCTTATAAGACGAAAATATAAAAATAGGCGACTTACAAAAGTCGTCTATTTTTAAATAATGAAAGATAATTAAAAGCAGAAATTTGTTGCAGAAAAAGATTAGTAATAGTTGATATTATCATAGTTCAGTCTTTAAAAATGAAAATAGGATATTGAATGTAATTATATTCTATAAAATTTAAGAAAGGAGAGGCACTATACTTAATATAAATTATTATAGATGCCAAATAAAAATATGGAGTGTATATTTTGTAAAATAGCAAATCATGAAATACCATCAAACATAGTGTTTGAAAATGAGTATGTAGTAGCATTTGAAGACCTAAATCCAGTTGCAAAGGTACATGTTTTGGTTGTTCCTAAAAAGCACATAGATTCTTTAATGAAAGTTGAATTAGATGACTTAAAATATATTACTGAAATACACAAGGCGATAAAAGAAGTGGCAAAAATAAAAAATATAGATGAAAGTGGATTTAGAGTAATAACAAACATAGGAGAAGATGGTGGACAAAGTGTAAAACACCTTCATTATCACGTAATAGGAGGAGAAAAATTGCCTGAAAAACTAGCATAAATTGGCGGTTTAACATGGCTTAAAAACTACAAAATAAAAATAAAAAAAATCAAAAAAATTGTTGACAAGTAGGGGCAATTCGAGTATACTTTTATTTGTCAGCTGATGGATCTTTAGCTCAGTTGGTTAGAGCAACCGGCTCATAACCGGTCGGTCCGGGGTTCGAGTCCCTGAAGATCCACCAATGATTTATTTTAATATAGATGGGTAGGTGGCCGAGTGGCTAAAGGCGGCAGACTGTAAATCTGTTCTCACTGAGTACGGTGGTTCGAATCCACCCCTGCCCACCAAAAAGCGAGTATCTTAAAAGGTACTCGCTTTTTTTCCATTTGCTTTTATATCATTATTCAGCCAGTAGAACTTGTAATTTTATGTTAAATGATGTACAATATAGCAATATAGGAAATATTCTATATTACTTACCCAGTTTTCACTAATTAGTGAGGGGGATTTCCTCTAACTTTTGGCTTTAAAATATATAACAATTAACCAACAATAAAAGAATTTAGGAGGACTTAATTATGGATGAAAAGAAACGGAGTATTTGTAATATTTGCAGTATTGTAGGAAATGTTTCACTTTTAGTGTACCTTATCTTAACGGTTGTAGGAAGCACCCCCTACTTATTAGCAATTAGGTTAATATTTGCCGGTATAGCAGCAGTAGCCTATGCTATTAAGTTGGGCGTAGAGATTTCAAGAGAAGAAACTTGGGGAAACTCAGCATTCATGATTACAATCTGCTTAGTTGATATTGTAGTTACTGCACTGCAATTAGGATAGCTTTCAGCAGAAAAGAAAATATTTTCTTTCCCCCTTTCAAGGGGTTCTTTTTTTGTCATAGTTGCGAATAGTAAAATTGTAAAACATATTTTATGTATAAAATCGTTAATAAGGCTATGTTTATTGTTGTTGATACCTTTTTGTGTATGCTAGCATATGTGTCATTGACAAGAAATACAAGTTGTTATACAATGCCCCATAGCAGATCAAAATTATTACATATCCCAAAATGATTATTTTAGGAGGGGAAATATGGAATGAGTTTGGAATGCTCCTGTACTTGGAGCTGGCATGTATCCGGTAAACTTCATAGGCCAAGCAGCTGTGAGTGAGCAGAATACTGGTTGGGAAATAACAACGGTAGATGAGTGGGACTATAACTACGAAGATGAGAAAGAATTAGGCGAAAAAGGAAAGAGAAAATGGGCAAATGCAGAAACTGAAGATGGAAGCCTTTATGTCTGGATTCCGAGGTATACTTATAGACGGGAGGAGAAATTACATTTAAAATTTAGTGACTACGAGGTCAATAGGTATTCAATTAAATTTAGTAACAGTACAGTAGATGATACATCTGATGGCTTTAAATCGCATCCAGCATTTACTTTTGGCGAAGAGAAACTCACTGGATTTTGGGTTTCAAAATTCAAGGCAGGTAAAGAAAATGAAAGTGTTAATTACAAATATTTTAAACCTGTTTCAAAGCCGTTTAAGCAAAAGCTATATTATTCGAATGATGAGCCATATGAGTTTATAAGAGCATATAACCTAAATAGAATACTCGATTCTCATATGATGAAAACGATTGAGTATTCGGCTATGAGAATTATTTCTATTAGCATAGGATTTTATGATGTGATACATGGTCTCAATTCATACGAGACTGGTGTATATGGAGTTGACGAAGGACATTTTGAAACGCCATTAAAGTATGGATACTTAGCAGCACCTGTAAATACCACACGCAACATATATGGAATATATGACTTCGATACAAGAGATCATGTATATAAAGAGACATTTGTGAATAATGTAGAAGACTCTCCAGAACTTATGAAAGTAGAGAGAAAATACAGAGGTGTTCCTAAGTATGCGTATCCTATATCATATTATATAGTCTTGGCAATTCCTCCAGTAGACTAACTTACTAAGAGTGCTAAGTGTAAAAGCTTAGCACTTTTCCTATGTTTTAACTAATATTAAAACTAATATAAATGGCTAAAGGCGGCAGACTGTAAATCTGTTCTCACTGAGTACGGTGGTTCGAATCCACCCCTGCCCACCAAAAATAGACATCCTGTAAGGGTGTCTATTTTGTTGTACTTGACTTTTTTTAGAAATGATGATATTATGTCGATTAGTGTAAGAGGTTTTAAATACAAAGTTTATAATTATAACTTGAAGGAGAGTATTATGATTGAACGGACTGAGGAAAGAGAAGAGTTAAACTCTAAAGCAAAAAGACAGCTGTGTGAGGAGGCGGTACAAAAGGTGCAAGAAGGAGTTGAAGGCATCAATAACAAGTTCGAAACTTTATTGAGAAAGGATTTGAAGTGTACGAAAGAGGCGAAAATTATTGACGCCAACATTATTGTTGAAAATGGCGAAGTAAGAAAAATCGTTTTCAATAATTCAGTTTCAGTGGTTAAGTTTGACGAACAATTTAGAGGCTTCTTTGAGAAGGTCGTTGTAGCGTTGCCAAATAAAAAACTAAGGCGCTTATACGAAATTCTGGACGACGGAAGCGAAAAAGCTTTTTGTAGGCAATGCATACTTGACAAAAAAATGCTTGCTTACAAGCTTTTGCAGGTTTTTGATGGAATAGAATAGGAGAATGTCTTTATGAAACTTAATGAGTATCAACGTGAGTTGGTAGAACAAAACTTGGATCTTGTCTATTTTGCAGCTCGGAAGCTTTCGGCTACAAGTGAGGAGTATGAGGAATTGGTCTCGGTTGGTGCTATTGGGCTTTGCGATGCAGCAAAAGATTATGCGGAAGAGTATGAAGAACGAGAAATTAAGTTTTCGACGTATGCCTTAAGATGCATAAAGTGCGAAATGCGTAAGTACCTTCGCGGAAACAGTCAGAAAATGAAGCATATTAAGTTGTTTGATAAAGACGATGAAGAAATGCTGACAATACTTCAAAGTGTCCCAGCTACGAATGAGGAGCTTGAAAAGGTGGAGGACACGCAGGTATTTGTTTCAACTTTTTCAAAGCTATTGAATCGCTTGCGTGGAAGAGAGCTAGCAGTGTTTCTTTGCAATTTGGCATTGAATACGCAGAAAGAAACAGCAGAACTATTTAGCGTGACACCTTCTACAGTTAAATACTGGTTAGACAATGCAAAAAAAACAGTAAAAATGCTGGATGATATTTCGGACAACAAAGCGAGAAAGTGCTATGTAACTATTAGTGATGCCTATTACGAGGTTGAGATTTTCGGAAACGATGAAAGGAGGATGGAAAGTGCATTTTCAAAATTCTTTTCTAAGGTAAAAAGAATTGATTGTGCTTCCATTGATTATGTTGTAAGACGTAATAAGAAGCGGATAACACTTCTTTTGCCACGCGAAAGCGAAGTTGCTCTGATACTTTTAGCGGTGATGTTACTTTACATCGATGAATAACGAAAAAGCTATGTTAGATTTTATTTATCTAACATAGCTTTTGTCATTTTTTATTTATTCAGATAGTATACTTCTTAAGGAGGCGATTTTATGAAATTAGGAATGTGCTTGAGTCGGTGGTGGTATAAAGGGAGCGGCACATATAGGTGTATTAAAAGCTTTTGAAGAGGAAAATGTGAAAATTGATATGATTTCAGGTGCTTCTTCACGGTAGCATCGTTGCAACATTATTTGCTGAAGGATATAGCGTGAATGAAATTTATAGTATTTTTAATAATTATGCTAAAAAAATAAAGTATTTTGAGTATGAAAATATTGTAAAGTTAATAGGTGGAATCATTTTTAAAGGTGAAATTTCTATAATGGGTTTTTCTTCTGGAAACAAGATTGAAAAGTATATAAGAGATTTTAGCAATAAGAAAAATTTTTGCAATATAACAGATATTAACTTTCCGCTTTTTATAAGTAGCGTAAATTTGACCAATGGAGATACATATATTTTTACTTCACAAAAATTAATAAAAGATGATAAAGTTAAGTATTCTAACAAAATTGATATCGCTAAGGCTGTTAGAGCTAGTTGCAGTTATCCAGGAATATTTGAGCCGTGCAATATAAATGGCATTGAATTTGTTGATGGTGGAATAAGAGAAAATATACCATGGCGAGTTTTGAAATACTATGGTGCGGATAAAATAATATCGGTCTATTTCGAAAATAATGGATTAAAAGAATGCTGTAAAAATATGTTGAATGTCATAGACTGTTCGTTTGACTATATGATACAAGAATTAAAGGAATATGAACTTTATGGAAAGACAGACATTATCGAAATTAGTACTGAAAAAATCAATTTGCTTGATGCTAGTAAGGTTGATGAACTATATGAAATTGGTTATAAGGCAGGAAAAGAATATATAAGAAGTAATTTGAAAATTTAGTTGAATGTGATTTAAGACTAGTATATAATAATTGTAGTGACTTAAGATAAATGAAGCCAGATGTTTTATTGGAGGATTGTTCAATGAATGAAAATATGATATCTAAGGACTTTGAAAGAATTAGACAAATAAAAAAATACAAAAAAGGCAGTGTTTTGCAAGGAACTATAAAAAGTATACAACCGTATGGTGCTTTTGTTGAGGTGTCACCTAATGTTGTAGGTTTGCTTCATATAAAAGATATTTCTATTTCTAGAATAAATAATCCAAGCGACAGATTCAGAGTTGGAAATCAAATAAAAGTGATGGTTAAACATTATGATATGGATACAGGGAGATTAATGCTTTCGACAAAAGAGTTATTTGGAACATGGAAAGAAAATATAAAAGACATAACCGAAAAGACAATAGTTAAAGGTGTTGTTAGAAATAAGGATAAATACGGTGTATTTGTAGAGCTTAAGCCAAATCTTGTAGGATTGGCAAAATATAAAGGCTATGTTTCGTACGGAGATGAAGTTAATGTTTTCGTTAAGAAAATCTCAGAGGAAACAAAAAAGGTTAAACTAGTTATTGTAGATTAACTTTTAATTAAAAGGAGGAAAAATAATGATAGAAGATAACGCTATTAAAGCTCCAAAGTCGCCATTTGCGATGAGGGAAAATGAAATCAAGGTTTTTGATGGAAAGGATGGATATGCTTCTATTGATCAAGTTGTGTTCAAGATTAATATGGGCTATATCGATGAATTACATTTTCAAATAATGGAAATTATTAATGAGTTTGAATTTATTACTTCTAGACAAATTTATCAAATGCTTACAATAAAGGGAATAGAGATAAAATCTCAAGACAAGCTAAATAAGAAACTAGAGGATATGATAAAGAGCAAAATAATCACTAGGTATTATTTTAGAAGTGATGAAGGTCAAGGTATTTATCGTACATATTGTTTAGATAAAGTTGCAAAATACTTGCTAAACTCAAGAGGTATAAAAACAAATTGGCAACCAACAGATAATACAAAGCCAGTGTATATGTTAAAAAGAAGACTTGCAGGAAACCAAGTTATAATTGCATACATGCAAAAAGTTGCAGCTTTTAAAAGTTTCAACGTAAATCCTGTTATGTTTGCCAAGAGACAAAATATAAAATTTCAACCATCGGGTGGAGCTGTAACTCTTGTTAAAAATGATATAAAAGTTGATTTTGTCTTCGAGGTTGTTAGAAGAAATCCAGGCTGGGAAGAAAAGTTTATGGAAAAGATAAAGCTATATGAAGAATTCTATGCAAACTTCCAAGCTAAGGATTGTGGCTTTGATAAAAAACCTCAACTTGTAATAATCGGAGAAGATGATGAACATTTAATAGAAATATTTAAGGCAGTTAAAAAAGTAAAAGCTGAAATAAATGGCATTGAAGTGTACTATTCAACAGACTTAAGACAACTAGAAAATGACATAGATAAAACATTAATAGCTTTTAGACAAGATCCAGAGACAGGAAGATATAAGATGGAAATGCAACAAGTTCCATTGCTTTCAAAGGAATAATTTAATAGTAGTTACGGTTTTTAAGAGCAGATTATAATTATTGATTTGCTCTTATTTTAAAGGAGGTTTTTATATGAAAATTTTATTAGCTGGTGGTGCTGGTTATATAGGTTCACATACAGCGGTGGAACTACTAAATGCAGGGTATGACGTTGTTATAGGTGATAACTTTGCAAATAGTAAGCCTGATGTTTTAGACAAAATAAAAGAGATAACAAAAAAGGAATTTAAGTTTTACGAAACTGACTTTACCAATAAAGAACAAGTTGAAAATATTTTTGCTAATGAAGATATAGAGGTAGTTGTACATTTTGCAGGTTTAAAGGCCGTTGGTGAATCTTGCAGTATTCCAGTTAGTTATTATAGAAATAACATTGATAGTACACTTACAATATTAGAAGCAATGAAAAAATATGATGTTAAAGATTTAGTTTTTAGTTCTTCGGCAACAGTGTATGGTATTCCAAAACAAGTTCCGCTAAAGGAGAATATGCCTACATCTTGTACAAATCCATATGGATGGACAAAACTTATGAATGAGCAGATATTAACTGATGTCTCAAAAGCAAATCCGGATTTATCAATTGTATTGCTTAGATATTTTAATCCAATAGGAGCACATGAGAGTGGACTTATTGGAGAAGATCCTAATGGTATTCCTAATAATCTTATGCCATACATTACAAAGGTTGCCAAAGGAATTTTGCCTAATCTGAATGTTTTTGGAAATGACTATCCAACAAAGGATGGAACAGGCGTAAGAGATTATATTCATGTTGTAGACTTGGCAAAAGGACATTTAAAAGCAATTGATTATAGTGTAAAACATAGAGGAATAGAAACATTTAATTTGGGAACAGGAAAAGGTTATAGCGTACTAGACATTGTTAATGCGTTTGAAAAAGTAAACGGTGTAAAAGTTCCATATGAGATTGTCGAAAGAAGACCAGGAGATATTGCAGAATGCTATGCAGATGCATCAAAAGCTGAAAAAATGTTAGGTTGGAAGGCTGAGAAGAGCTTAGAAGAAATGTGTAGAGATGCTTGGAATTTTGTAAAATAATAAATATTACAGAGAAATCAAAAATTAGTATTGTTTTAAAGTGCCTACTTTTGAAGAATTCAAAATGTATACTTTAAAATATAATTTTGATTTCTCTGTTTTTAAGTGTTGCTTAGATAAAAGAAAAAATATATAATAACCTTATTAAAGCGTGAGGAGATGAAGGTTGTTGCAAAAAAATGTGTTAGAGTATTTAGATATATCAGCAAAAAAGTTTCCTAATAAGGTTGTGTACACAGATGAACAAAAGGAGATTACTTTTAAACAATTAGAAGATTATTCTAAAAATATAGGAATGCAAATAATACAAAAAACAGAAAAAATTAATACACCAATTGTTGTGTTTGTTGATAGAAATGTTGATAGCTTGATAGCTTTTTTTGGAATTTTATATAGTGGAAATTTTTACGTTCCGATAGATAATAAAATGCCAGTAGAAAGAATTAAAAAGGTCTTAGAAAAGGTAAATCCAAGTCTTATTTTATACAATAATAATGATAAAGAACTTTTTGATATTGTAAAAGAAGGCTACAAAGGATTAGAAATTAATTATATAAATGGAATAAAAATAAATGATGAAAGAATAAATGCTAGACGTAAAAAAGTATTAGATATAGATCCTGTCTATGTAATATTTACATCGGGTTCAACTGGTACTCCAAAAGGGATTGTCATTGCACACAAAAATGTTATAGATTTTACTGACTGGATGGTTAATGCAATTGGATTTGATGAAAATGATGTCATGGCAAATCAAGCACCATTTTATTTTGACCTATCTGTGAAGGATATATATGTTACTTTGAAGGTTGGAGCAACAATGCACATATTAACAAGAAAGCAATTAATGTTTCCTATTTTACTTGTTAAATATTTGGATGAAAAGAATGTCACTTCATTAATATGGGCAACATCAGCTTTTAATTTAATAGCTAATTCAAAAGTACTTGATAGTGTTGTGCCAAAACATATT
>CAUGFN010000012.1:0-36467 GCA_959598745.1 uncultured Eubacteriales bacterium | reverse complement strand
TCCAGCAGCAAGTTTCATGATTGTCTCAGAAAAGTCGTTGGCTGTGACAACAGCGTGCTTGCGTCTCTGAGAAAAAAGATAAGCCTCCTTTATGATATACGAAATACCGAGTGGAGTTTCACCAAAGGTGTCTTTCGCCAGTCTGGAAATCGAAACGTCGTCAGCAACCTTGACTTCGAATTTTCGAATCAAATCTTCAAAAATCTTTTCTCTTGTTGCAAGGTTGGGCTCATCGATGTATATATCCGTGACGAAAAGGTTGTTTTCAACCACTGCAGCGGGTACATCTATGGGACCAACTATCGAAAGCATAAAAGAGAAGACATCCTCGAGGCCGGAAACGTTCTTGATGAGATTCGAGAAAAAGATAGAGTCATTTTCCATTTCGAAAAATTCTTGAACGTTCTTGAAAACCACCGAACAACCACCAAATATCTTTTTCATCTCTTTAGCGGTCTTGTATATGGTGTCAAGAATCGATCCGAGCTTTTTCGGTGCCTGGCTCAAAATGACGCTAGAGTCGATTGTAATGACCGGAATGTTTGCGGCTTTTGAAGTTGCATATACAAGCGAAGCTTTACCAACACCGAGCTCTCCGTAAATGCAATAGCTAAAATGTGGTTTTATGCGATTCTTATTATCACTTGAAAGATAAGTTATAATGTCTTGCATGATTTCCTTCTCATGGTCGAGACCATAGAGGGAGTCGAGTGTGACGCCGATTTCATATGGGAAGAAAACGGCGGCCTGCAGTTTTTCTAACTTTCTTTTCAGTTGCCTGAGAGAAAGAGGAAGCCGTGGCAATGCCTTCTTTTGAGTAAGTTCCATAGTGAAAGAACCTCCTGTAAAAAATTTTGTAATTGCAAGGACATTATATATACATAAATTTATTATGTCAATAATTAATTTGAATTTCGAAACTAAAAAAATAAGTGCCAAAAAGTGCTGATTTTTCTGCAAAAGATGTTGACGAAGTACTATAAAATATGGTAAAATAAACACGATATTGTTATTAGGTAAGGGTTGATTAAAATAAAAAAGTTATTTCTAGGTACAGTAAGATAAAGTAGTATAGGTGATTGGTTAGTTTTTAAAAGAATTTTTCCAATTGCTTTTTTGTCGTTGTATGAAAACTTTATATTTGTACAAGCCTTAGGCTAATTAACGAAAACAAATGAATATTGACATTCGCGTAGCATCTTGAACGTAGGTTAGGTAATGAATATAACGTGGTGGCTAGTAAAAAGTTTAAAAATTTAATATTTGGAGGAGTTATTTTATGCGTGAAGTAAAAAACGAAAAAACTAGCAGAATGTACTTTGGTAAAATACAAGACGCAATTGAAATGCCAAATCTTATTCAAGTACAAAAAGACTCTTATGATTGGTTTGTAAAAAAGGGTTTAAAAGAAGTTTTGAATGAATGTTCACCAATTACTGATTATTCAGGAAAACTTATACTTGAGTTTGTAGATTATCATTTTAGTGAGGAACCAAAGTATACTATTGAAGAGGCAAAGTCTAGAAATACTACATATGCAACAAGATTGCAAGTTAAAGTTAGACTTATTAACAGAGAAACAGGCGAAGTAAAAGAGCAAGAAATATTTATGGGTGATTTCCCTGTTATGACTGACTATGGTACATTCGTAATAAATGGTGCGGAGAGAGTTATAGTATCTCAATTAGTTCGTTCACCAGGATGCTATTATGATAGAACATACGACAAATTGGGTAAAAAATTATATGCAGCTACAATTATGCCAAACCGTGGTGCTTGGTTGGAGCTTGAGACAGATTCTAACGACATTTATAACATTAGAATTGATAAGGCTAGAAAATTACCTATAACATTGTTCTTGAGAGCTATCGGAATAACAACAGATAGCCAAATATTAGAATTGTTTGGAGAGGACGAAAGAATAGTTGCTACTCTAGCAAAAGATCCAATTAAAACAGAGGACGAGGCTTTAATAGAAATCTATAAGAGATTAAGACCGGGTGAAATGCCTTCTGTTGATGCAGCTAAATCATTAATGGCAGCTTTATTCTTTGATCCTAGAAGATATGATTTAACAAAAGTTGGTCGTTATAAGTACAACACAAAGTTATCAATCGCTAAGAGAATAGCTGGTCAAATTTCAGCTGAGAAAATAGTAAACCCAGAAACGGGAGAATTACTTGTTTCAAAGGATAAAATGATAACTGAAGAGGTTGCAGAAAATATACAAGAAGCTGGTATTAACGAAGTAAGCCTAAAAGTTGAAGACAAAATAGTAAAAGTAATTGGTAACGGAACAGTATGGCTAGGTAGCTTTGTTGATGGAGATTTATCAGAACTTGGTTTCGAAGAAAGAGTTAATTATGCAGTATTAAAAGAAATCCTTGCAGATACAAAGGAAAAGGATTTATATAAGACTCTTGAAGAAAATTATGATAGATTGCTTCCAAATCATATAACAAAAGAAGATATGATTGCTTCAATAAACTATTTAAATAACTTAGCTTATGGAATTGGTAGCACAGATGATATCGACCATTTAGCAAACAGACGTGTAAGATGTGTTGGTGAACTTCTACAAAACCAATTCAGAATAGGTATAACAAGACTTGAAAGAGTTGTTAGAGAGAGAATGGCAGTACAAGATTTAGATGTTGTTACACCTCAATCTTTAATTAACATTAAGCCAGTTGTTTCTTCTATAAAAGAGTTCTTTGGTAGTAGCCAATTATCTCAATTTATGGATCAAAACAACCCTCTTACAGAGCTTACTCATAAGAGAAGAATTTCAACATTAGGACCTGGTGGTTTATCGAGAGATAGAGCAGGATTCGAAGTTAGAGATATTCACCATTCACACTATGGTAGATTATGTCCTATTGAGAGCCCAGAAGGACCAAACGTTGGACTTATTGGTTCTTTATCAACATTTGCCATAATAAACAAGTATGGCTTTATCGAGACGCCATATAGAATTGTTGACAAGAAAAAGGGAATGGCAACTGATGAAGTTAGATACTTCACAGCTGATGAAGAAGATAAATACATTATAGCTCAAGCAACAGAGCCATTAAATGATAAAAATAAATTTATAAATTCAAAGATAAAAGTAAGATTCAGAGATGAACTTTTGGAAGTTAGCCCAAATCAAGTTGACTTGATGGACGTATCTCCAAGACAATTAGTTTCTGTTGGTGCAGCATTAATACCATTCTTAGAGAACGACGACGCAAAACGTGCTCTAATGGGTGCAAACATGCAACGTCAAGCAGTGCCTCTAATAAAGACTGATTCACCAATAGTTGGTACAGGTATGGAATATAGAACGGCAAAAGACTCTGGTGTATGCGTAATAGCTAAAAATGATGGTGTTGTTGAAAAAGTTACAGCTGACAAGATAATCATTAAAACTAAAAAAGGTTTAGATGAATATAATCTAATTAAGTTTAAACGTTCAAACCAAGGTACATGTTCAAACCAAAGGCCAATAGTTACAAAAGGTGAGAAGGTTAAGGCTGGCCAAATAATAGGTGATGGACCTTCAACAGAAATGGGAGAGCTTGCTCTTGGTAAAAACATACTAGTAGGATTCATGACTTGGGAAGGTTATAACTACGAGGATGCTGTTTTAATAAATGAAAAATTAGTAAAAGAAGATGTTTTGACATCAATACATATTGAGGAATATGACTGTGAATGTAGAGATACAAAACTAGGACCTGAAGAAATAACAAGAGATATTCCAAACGTTGGTGATGATGCACTAAAAGATTTGGATGATAGAGGAATAATAAGAATAGGTGCAGAAGTTAGATCGGGAGATATTTTGGTTGGTAAGGTTACACCAAAAGGAGAAACAGAATTAACTGCTGAAGAAAGACTATTAAGAGCTATCTTTGGTGAGAAATCAAGAGAAGTTAGAGATACTTCACTTCGTTGCCCACATGGTGCTTATGGTACAATCGTTGATGTTAAGATATTCACAAAAGAAAATTCAGACGAACTTGGAACAGGCGTAAATGAAGTAATCAGAGTATATATAGCTCAAAAGAGAAAGATTTCAGTTGGTGATAAGATGGCTGGTCGTCATGGTAACAAGGGTGTTATTTCAAGAATACTTCCAGAAGAAGACATGCCATTCTTACCAGATGGTACACCACTTCAAATAGTATTAAACCCACTAGGAGTTCCTTCTCGTATGAACATAGGACAAGTACTAGAAGTACACTTAGGTTATGCTGCAAGGGCATTAGGTTTCAAGGTTGCTACACCAGTATTCGATGGCGCAAAAGATGAGGATTTCGAAGAAATGTTCCAAAAAGCAGGACTTCCTGCATCAGGAAAGACTGTTCTATATGATGGAAGAACTGGTGAGCCTTTCGATAACGAAGTTACTGTAGGTATCATGTATATGTTAAAACTACATCACCTTGTTGATGATAAGATTCATGCTCGTTCAACTGGACCATACTCATTAGTTACACAACAACCACTTGGAGGTAAAGCTCAATTTGGTGGTCAAAGATTTGGTGAGATGGAAGTTTGGGCACTTGAAGCATATGGCGCAGCATATACACTACAAGAAATTTTAACAGTTAAATCAGATGATGTTGTAGGAAGAGTAAAAACATACGAAGCAATAGTAAAAGGTGAAAATATTCCTGAACCAGGTATCCCAGAGAGCTTTAAAGTTCTTGTCAAAGAGTTACAAAGCTTAGGACTAGATATCAGATTATATAATCAAAGTGATGAAAATGAGATTGAACTAAAAGAAAGTGTTGATGATGATGAGGATATCACATTAAATATTGTATCACCTTCACAAGATGATGAAGATCTTGCGAAAAACGGAATGTCAATTGAGGACGAAGACGGAAATTTGGTAGATGACACAGAAGACGAAGAGGATGAATTTGGAGAAGACGAAGAATTCGATGAGAGCAAGATGTTTATAGACGATGAAGAAAATTTTGATGATGAAATATAATAAACTTGTCTGAGAGACTGTAAAAAAGTCTCTTGGAGGCACATCAAAAGAATTAGTCAAAACCGTTGGTTATATAAAAAAGGAAGGGGAATTTAAAATGGTTGATTTAGAAGTATTTGACCGCATAAAAATAGGATTAGCATCTCCAGAAAAGATTAGAGAATGGTCAAAAGGTGAAGTTAAGAAACCAGAGACAATAAATTATAGAACGTTAAAACCAGAACGTGATGGATTATTCTGCGAAAAGATATTTGGACCTACGAAAGACTGGGAATGTCATTGTGGAAAATATAAAAGAGCTAGATATAAAGGTATTGTTTGTGATAGATGTGGTGTTGAGGTTACTAAGGCAAAAGTAAGACGTGAAAGGATGGGGCATATAGAGCTTGCAGCCCCAGTATCACACATATGGTATTTTAAAGGTATTCCAAGTAGACTTGGACTTATGTTAGATATCACACCAAGAGCATTAGAAAAAGTATTATACTTTGCAGCATATGTTGTAACAGACCCGGGAAATACATCACTTATGAAAGGGCAAGTTATATCAGAGAAAGAATATAGAGAATTTATTGACCAATATGGTGAAGGTTCTTTTAAAGCTGGTATGGGTGCTGAAACAATTCAAGCGATGTTAAAAGAAATTGATGTTGAAAAATTAGCTGCAGATTTAAGAAAAGATTTAGACAAAGCAAATGGACAAAAGAAAGCTAAAATCATTAAAAGACTTGAAACAGTTGATAGTTTTAGACTTTCAGGCAATAAACCAGAATGGATGATTCTTGAAGTATTGCCAGTTATACCTCCAGATTTGAGACCTATGGTTCAACTAGATGGTGGTAGATTTGCAACATCAGATTTAAATGATTTATATAGAAGAATAATAAACAGAAATAACAGATTAAAGAGATTACTTGAACTTGGAGCACCAGAAATAATAGTTAGAAACGAAAAGAGAATGCTTCAAGAAGCTGTAGACAGCTTAATAGATAATGGTAGAAGAGGAAGACCTGTTACAGGACCTGGAAACAGAGCTTTGAAATCTTTATCAGATATGTTAAAAGGTAAACAAGGTAGATTCAGACAAAACCTATTAGGTAAAAGAGTTGACTACTCTGGACGTAGCGTTATAGTCGTAGGACCAGAACTTAAGATATATCAATGTGGACTTCCAAAAGAAATGGCTGTTGAATTATTCAAACCATTCGTAATGAAAGAATTAGTTTCTAGAGGAATTGCACATAATATAAAAAATGCTAAGAGAATGGTAGAGAGATTAAAACCAGAAGTATGGGATGTATTAGAGTACGTAATTAAAGATCACCCTGTTATGTTAAACCGTGCTCCAACACTTCACAGACTTGGTATTCAAGCATTCGAACCAGTTTTAATAGAAGGTAGGGCTATTAAACTTCATCCACTTGTATGTACAGCATTCAATGCTGACTTCGATGGAGACCAAATGGCTATCCACTTACCGTTAACACCAGAAGCACAAGCTGAAGCAAGATATTTAATGTTATCTGCTAATAACTTATTGAAACCTCAAGATGGTAAACCAGTTACAGTGCCAACACAAGATATGATTCTTGGTTCATATTATTTAACAATAGATGAAGCTGGTGTAAAGGGTGAAGGCATGATATTCAAAGACGAGGATGAAGCTATGATGGCATATCAAAATGGCGACATTTCAATTCATGCTAAAATAAAGATTAGATATGAAAAAGAATTAGATGGTAAAATGTACAAGAAACTTATTGAAACAACAATAGGTAAAGTAATATTTAACAACATCGTACCACAAGACTTAGGCTTTGTAGATAGAACAAATCCAGAAACGATGTTTGATCCGGAAATAGACTTTACAATAACAAAGAAAACAATCGGTAAGATTATTTCTAAGTGCATCAAAGTTCATGGATTACCAGCAACAGCTGAATTGTTAGATAATATAAAAGCTTTGGGTTATAAATATTCTACGAAAGGTGCTATTACAGTATCAATTGCTGATGTTATAGTTCCAAAAGAGAAAAAGGAAATACTAGCAGCATCAGAAGCAAAAGTTGATGAAATAACAAAACAATATAGAAGAGGTTTAATATCAAACGAAGAAAGATATAATTCTGTAATCAAAGTTTGGGATAAAGCTACAAACGATATTACAGATGCCATGATTGCAAACTTCAAAGAAACAAACCCAATATACATGATGGCTACATCAGGTGCCCGTGGTAACATGAAGCAGATAAGACAGCTTGCCGCAATGAGAGGACTTATGGCCGATACAGCAGGTAGAACAATCGAAATTCCAATTCGTTCATGCTTTAGAGAGGGAATGGATGTACTAGAGTATTTCGTATCAGCCCATGGTGCAAGAAAAGGACTAGTTGATACAGCCCTTCGTACAGCGGACTCTGGTTACTTAACAAGAAGACTTGTTGACGTTTCACAAGATATCATAGTAAGAGAAGATGATTGTGGTACAACAGATGGCGTTTGGGTAACAGACATAAAGAACGGTAACGAATTAATAGAAGGATTAGCAGAAAGATTATCAGGAAGATTTGCTGCTGAAGATATAAAGAATCCTGAGACGGGAGAAATAATAGTTCATAGAAATGAATTAATAACAGATAAGATGGCAGATGCAGTCGTAGCAGCAGGAATTACAAAGGCAAAGATTAGAACACTTCTAACATGTAAGGCTCATCAAGGTGTTTGTGCTAAATGTTATGGTAACGACTTGGCTGGTAAACAAATAGTAAATATCGGTGAAGCAGTTGGTATTATCGCTGCTCAATCAATCGGTGAACCAGGTACACAGCTTACAATGAGAACATTCCACATGGGAGGATTAGCTGGTGGAGATATCACACAAGGTCTTCCTAGAGTTGAAGAGTTGTTTGAAGCTAGAAAACCAAAGGGATTAGCAATAATTTCTGATATTGCTGGTAAAGTAACAATAAGCGATACAAAGAAGAAGAGAGAAGCAATAATTACAAATAATGAAGAATCAAAGACATATTTAATACCATTTGGTTCAAGACTTGTAGTACATGATGGAGATGAGATTGAAGCCGGTGACGAAATCACAGAAGGTTCAATTTATCCACAAGATATAATGAGAATCAAAGGCTCAGAAGGCGTTGAAAGATACATTGTATCAGAAGTACAAAAAGTATATAGAAGCCAAGGTGTTGATATCAACGATAGACACATAGAAGCAATAATTAGACAAATGCTTAAGAAAGTTAAAGTAGAACATGGTGGAGACACAACAATGCTTCCAGGAGCTATGGTAGACTACTTAAGATTTGAAGAAGAAAACAAGAAAGCTGTAGAACAAGGTTTAAGACCTGCAGAAGGAAAGAGAGTATTACTAGGAATAACAAAAGCATCATTAGTAACAGACTCATTCTTATCAGCAGCATCATTCCAAGAAACAACAAGAGTATTAACAGAAGCAGCAATAAAAGGAAAAGTAGATCCATTGCAAGGTATTAAAGAAAACGTTATCATTGGTAAACTAATTCCAGCAGGAACAGGTTTAACAAGATATAGAGAATTAAGACCAGTAAACGCTGAAACAGGCGAACCTACAGAAAATACAGTGCCAGAAAAAGAAGAAGAACCAAAAGAAGAATAAAAAATATAAAGGGCGTACATGAGAATTTCATGTGCGTCCTTTTTGGAAATATGGACATTTGCAAATATTCGTGATACAATATGCTTGTCCGAAAAACCATATAAAGTTACCTAGTATATAGGAGGTAAGAAACTATGAAAATTACCACGGCAGAGGTCAGGCATCGAAACTACGTACCATTTGGGTATATGGCATTTGAGTTTTGCAATGTATACTTCAGAGGTTCTCGTGCAGAAGAGATGGAGAAAAAATGGGGCGATATCGAAAGGGAGCTTTATGCTAAGCATGATGCTACTATTGCGAAAAATGAGGAAAAGATAAAGCGGTTACGTAGCGAAGCAGAGAGGCTCGATAGTCAAGTGAGGAATGCTAAGCCTTTCTACCGCTTTTGGTATAGTAAAGAGGAAGAAGAATTACTTTCTAGAGCTTCTAGACTTTTTGAAGAGGCTAACGAGCTTGAGAGAAGAAATGAAAGGTTAAGTGAAGAAGGCGGATGTAGTGTTTATGAAACTTATAGAGCAGTAGAAAATCTGCTAGAAGAGAACAACTTCGTGAAGACCCAGATATCTTCAAGCGGCGGAGGATGTCCTTGTGAAATTGAACTCTGGAAATGTGAAGAGTAATTTGAAATAGAAGTAAATAAAAGCATCTACTAATTAGTAGGTGCTTTTATTTTTTGCATTTTTATGCTATAATCTATACTGTATGTTTATTTAAAGGGGAGGCTAATATGCTAGATTATATAAATATAAAGGGTGCTAAAGTAAATAATCTAAAAGGAATAGATGTTAAAATACCTAGAGATAAATTAACTGTTATAACTGGACTTAGCGGTTCACGGAAAATCTTCTCTTGCATTTGATACAATATATGCAGAGGGACAAAGAAGATATGTCGAAAGCTTATCATCATATGCAAGACAATTTTTAGGCTTAATGGAAAAGCCCGATGTAGAGCTAATTGAAGGCCTTTCACCTGCTATTGCGATAGATCAAAAAACGACTTCAAAAAATCCTCGTTCAACAGTAGGAACAGTTACAGAAATTTATGATTATATTCGTCTTTTATATGCAAGAGTCGGTGTTCCACACTGCCCTAAATGTGGAAAGATTATAAAACAACAAAGTATAGACCAAATCGTAGATGGAATTTTAGAGCTTGGAGAAGGCACTAAAGTTCAAATACTTGCTCCAGTTATTAGAGGCAGAAAAGGTGAGTATGTTAAGCTTTTAGAAGATGCTAAAAAAGATGGTTTTGTGAGAGTTCGTGTTGATGGAACAATGTATGAACTTGGTGAAGATGAAATAAATATAGATAAAAAGAAAAAGCACAATATCGAAATCGTAGTAGATAGAATAGTTGTAAAAGATGAGATAAGAGGCAGGATTACAGACTCTGTTGAAACAGCATTAAAAGCCGCAAACAAGTTGGTATTAGTTGATGTTGTAGGTGGCGATGAAATATTATTTTCTCAAAACTATGCGTGTCCTGATTGTAATATAAGCATAGAAGAACTTACACCTAGAATGTTTTCTTTTAATAATCCTCAAGGTGCATGTCCACTTTGCGGTGGAATTGGAACTTTAATGAAGATGGATCCAGACCTTGTAATGCCAAACCACAATTTATCAATGGTTGATGGTGGAATAAAAGCAATGGGGTGGAGTCAAGCTAAAGACAGCATGGGACTTATGTATATATATTCGCTTGGAAAACATTATGGAGTAGATGTTACAAAACCTATAAAGGATTTGCCTGAAGATTTTGTAAATAAAGTTTTATACGGAACAGGCGATGAAAAAATAGATTTTAAATATGAGGGTTCAACAGGCACAAGAAGCTTCACTGCACCATTTGAGGGATTGATAAACACATTAGAAAGAAGATACAAAGAAACATCATCAAATGGAATGAGAGAATTCTATGAACATTATATGACAACATCTCACTGCCCTGAATGCGATGGCGCAAGACTTGGCAAAGCCGCACTTGCGGTTACTGTAGGTGGCAAAAATATATATGAATTAACATCAATGTCTGTTGTAGAAATAAAAGAATTTTTATCAAAAATAAAATTAACAGAAAAAGAAAAAATAGTCGCAGAGCAAATTTTTAAAGAGTTAAATGCAAGACTCGGATTTTTGATTGATGTTGGTCTAGATTATTTAACGCTTTCGAGAAATGCAGGAACATTATCTGGTGGTGAATCTCAAAGAATAAGACTTGCAACACAAATAGGTTCTGGCTTAATGGGAGTTGTATATATATTAGATGAACCAAGCATAGGACTACATCAAAGAGATAATGAAAAACTTATAGCAACACTAAAAAAGCTTAGAGACTTAGGAAATACACTTATAGTAGTAGAACATGATGAAGATACAATGTATGCTGCAGATCATATAATAGATATTGGTCCAGGTGCTGGAGTTCATGGAGGAGAAGTTATAGCCGAGGGAACGGCAGAAGAAATAAAGAAAAATCCAAAATCGATTACCGGTAAATATTTAAGTGGAGAAATAAAAATACTAGTTCCAGAAAGGAGAAGAAAAGGCAACAAGAAATATTTAGAGGTAATAGGAGCTACTGAAAATAATTTAAAAAATGTAAATGTAAAAATACCGCTAGGTGTAATGACAGTTGTAACAGGTGTTTCAGGTTCTGGAAAATCTTCATTGATAAACGAAGTAATATCAAAAAGACTTTCAAATGAATTGAATGGCGCAAATGGAAGAGTTGGAAAATGCAAAGAAATAAAGGGGGTAGAGAACCTAGATAAAATAATTTGCATAGACCAATCACCAATAGGAAGAACACCGCGATCTAACCCTGCAACATATACAGGAATTTTTGATTTAATAAGAGATATATTTGCTGAAACAAGTGAAGCTAAGGCTAGAGGATATCAAAAAGGCAGATTTAGTTTTAATGTTCCAGGTGGAAGATGTGAAAGTTGTGAGGGCGATGGAATAGTAAAAATAGAAATGCACTTCTTATCAGATGTATATGTACCTTGTGATGTATGTGGTGGTAAAAGGTACAATCGAGAGACACTAGAAGTAAAATATAAAGGAAAAAATATATCAGATGTATTAGAAATGACAGTAGAAGAAGCACTAGAATTTTTTGCAAACATACCAAAAATAAAAACAAAACTACAAACATTATCTGATGTTGGGCTTGGATATATAAAACTTGGACAATCATCAACAACATTATCAGGAGGAGAAGCACAAAGAGTAAAACTTGCGACAGAATTGTGCAGAAAATCAACAGGAAAAACTCTATATGTATTAGATGAACCAACGACAGGACTTCATATGGCAGATGTTCATAGACTAATAAATATACTTCAAAGACTTGTAGACACAGGCAACACAATGATAATAATCGAACACAATTTAGATATAATAAAAACAGCAGATTATATAGTTGATTTAGGACCAGAAGGTGGAATAAGAGGAGGAGAAATAGTTGCAACTGGTACACCAGAACAAGTTGCGAAAAATGAAAACTCATATACAGGTCAATTTTTAAAGAAGCTTCTTTAAGAACAAAAGTAGAAATAAAAATCACTTCAAAAATCACATATACAAATTATGTTTTCTTTACATAACTAAACTTGAAAAAGTTTGGGGCTCTAAGAACAAAAGACATAATATTACTTTGACATTTTGAGTATTTTGTGCTATACTAAGCTCATAACAGAAGATTAAGAGGGGTGGTTTTAAGTGATAGAAAAGAGCAACATTAGTGAGGTAAGGAAAAATATAGAAGGTTGTGTTGGCCAAAAAGTACTTCTTCGTGGTAGCCTTGGTAGAAATAAATCATTCGAAAAAGAAGGCACGCTTGTAAACACTTATCCAAATATTTTTGTAGTTAAAATGGATGATACGCAAAGAAATGTAACATATAGTTATACTGATGTGTTAACACATTCGGTTGAATTAGGTGTTGGATTAGATGGAGCGTATAATTCAATTTTAAATACTGTAAACCCAGAGGTAAAGTTTTAAAAATGGCAACGAAAGTTGTCATTTTGTGTGTAAAAGATAAGTAAACAAAATTAGTAATAAAAAGAACAAAGATCTTAATTATAAAAATAATTAGGGTTTTTGTTCTATTTTTATAAGTTGTACCATACATATTTATTGTATAAATAATTCGTTTTGGAGGTATGGTATATGAATATTGAAACAATAAAAGAAAATTTGAATACTACAAATTATATTGGGCATGAGAAAAAGAAAATTAATATTGAAGGTGAGGTGAATGTGCCGGATATAAAACCTGATATCTTAAGTATTATAAATGTTTCTGATAGAGCTTTTATAACTAATAAATCAGTAGTTGATGCTAGAGTTAAAGTCGAAGGAACAGTTGATGTATTTATAATTTATTTATCTGATGATGAACATAGCACACTTCATGGTATAAATAATACATTTAATTTTACGGAATATATTGATTTAGATAGCGTTAATGAAAATGCTTTTTTAAGATTGAAATGCACTGAAACTTCTCCAGAATGTAAGGTTGTTAATGGAAGAAAGGTCAATGTAAAATGTCCTGTAAATGTGGAAGTAGAAGCGGCAAAGGAACAAAAATGTGAAGTTAGCAAAGACATTGCAGATAACAGAAATATAGAACTGAAAAAAGAAAATGTAAATTTTAAAACTTTGCAATGTTGCAAGTGTGAAAATATAAATATAGCTGAAACAATTAATTTAGGAGAAAACAATGAACCAATTGGAGAGATTTTAAGAGCTAGTATGCAAATTGTAGAAAAAGACTACAAGACTAGCTATAACAAGATACTAGCTAAAGCAGATGCCATTATAAGAATCATTTACATAGCAGATAATGATAGATGTTCAGTTGAAACTTTTGAAACTAAAATTCCAGTAATGGGATTTATAGATGTTGATGGGTTGACTGAAAATATGATGGTTAACTTAGAGTATAGTGTAAAATGTTTTAGCATTAAGCCAATATATCAAGATTTAAAAGCTAATTCAATAATGGTAAATAGTGACGTTGAAATTTGTGCGTATATATACAATGATGTTAAATTCGATGTTATAAATGATTTATATTGCACGAACAAAAAGATTAATGCAGAATTTGATACATTAAATATAATGCAAAATAGTGTTAATGTGAGCGAAAATATTGAAATAAATCAAAGCCTTTTAATACCAGAGTTGGATATGATAAAAATACTAAATATAGATGCAACCCCTGTGATTTCGGAAATAAATATATTAGATGGCAAACTTGCTTTAGAAGGAAATATTGAGTTTAACATTTTGTATTGCAGAAACGATAAAAACTTATTAGAAAGCAAAAAGATGGAGTTGCCATTTCAACAAGTTGTAAAAATAAACGAGCTTCAAAGCAATATGAACCCAGAGATAAATATTGAACTAGGTGAATTAGAGCATAGAGACGTTGGTGGAAATCAAGAGCAAATAAGATTAAACATGAATATTAATGTTTTAAATAATCAAGATAAAAATATAACTTTGTTAAAAAATATAGAGATCACTGATGAAGATTTACCAAAGATGCCAAGCATAGTTGTGTACTATGTAAAAGCAGGAGATTCATTGTGGAGCATTGCTAAAAAATTTAATACAACTGTAAATGAGATAAAAACGCTAAATAATTTGAAAGATGATACTATATACCAAAATCAAGAATTAATAATAATGAGGAAAAAGACAGAAGAAAAAGTTGATTCTTTATTATAGTTTCTTATGGAGAGACTTAGATTAAAGAAAAATAGAATAAGAAACTCTATTAATATAAAAAGATTCTTTATAATTAAAGTTCTGTTATTATTAGCGTTAATATTGATAGTGTTTGTTTATGCAACAAACAAAGTGGAGAAAACACTTGTAATGATTTGTAGAGCTAAAGTAGAAGGGATAGGAATTACTATTTCAAATAGTGCAATTGAAGAAGTCATGCGCGATAAACATTATGAAGATTTAATTTCTTTTGTAAAAGATAGTTCAGGAAAACTTGTGGCACTAAAATCAAATGTTATAGAAATGAATGATATTGCTTCAAAAATAGCAATAAAAGTTCAAGAAATGTATGATGAATTGGAAGATATATATATTTACGTACCATTACGGAAATTTTACTGGAAATAGCTTGTTAGCTGGTTGTGGGCCGAATGTGAAAGTTAAAGTAATTCCAATAGGAACTGTAACAACAGATTTTAAGACAGAATTTGTGAGTGCTGGAATTAATCAGACAAGGCATAGAGTTTATTTGAGGGTATATTGCACAATGTATGTTGCGGCACCTCTTGTTGGGAATGAAATCGTAGTAAATAATGGTGTTGTGGTGGCAGAAACAGTTTTAATAGGAGATGTGCCAGAGTTTTATGGGGGAGCGGATTCGGGAATGATGATAAATCGATAGATATGTGAAAAAAGTGTAATTCTAAATGAAATTTCAAAATTAAAAATATCAATGCAAGAATTGTACTAAAAAGCATAAAGTTAACAGTAAATTCTAATAAAGATTGCAGAATTTGACAAAATATTGTAATCGTGTTAAAATATAAATTGGATGTTTTTTGTATTTTGAAATTTCAAGGAGATAATTAACCATGAAAAATATGATAAAGCTTTTTACAGTAGGTCTTTCTTTGATCAGCCTTTTTACCACCGGTAACATGATGATATCATCGAGAGAGGTGCAAGTAAGTCAGAGACCTGAACAGATGAGCCTCAGGCCCGAATGTAGCCTTAAGCAAATGCCTAATGCCCCAGAACAGAAAATTCCAGAGTGCGAAATCCCGTACGAGGAAAAAGCGATTGTAATTGAACAAGGAGATACTCTTTGGGATATTGCAAAGGCGAATGGAATTTCTGTAAAGGAGCTCAAGTTGGCCAATGGTATGACAAGCGATAATATCTGGATTGGTCAGGAGCTTTTCATACCAGTGCCATCGCTTTCTAAGGATGATTCCAAGGTGGAAGAAACGTTAGAAGGAAAAACCTATCTCGTAGAGGCAACGGCATATTGCCCATGTTTTTCATGCTGTGGAAAACATGAAGGCGATGACGGATATGGGATTACCGCTTCTGGCTATAATGTTTTCTCTTGCGAGAAGAATATTATAGCTGCCGATACCGACGTGTTGTCATTTGGCACCGAAGTTAAGCTCTACCGTACGCTACCGTCTGGTGATGAAGAATTTATCGGAACCTACACAGTAGAAGACCAAGGCGGAGGGATAAAAGGTGAGAGGATAGATATATTCTATTTTTCACACGAGGAGGCCTTAAATTTCGGACGGAATCAACTGAGATTGGAAGTTGTTTCTCAGCCCAAACGGTAAAACGCAAAACAGGAACTTTTGTATAAAGTTCCTGTTTTGTTGTGTATAAGACAATATCAATTACATAAATATAATTACAAACCCTACAGCTGATTGAAACTGTAGGGTTTGTGATATATAAAATATTATCTCTTTGAGAATTGTGGTGCTTTTCTTGCTTTCTTTAATCCTGGTTTCTTTCTTTCCTTCATTCTTGGATCTCTTGTTAAGAAACCAGCTGTTTTTAAAGCAGCTTTGTTATCTTCACTAGCTTTTACTAAAGCTCTTGAAATACCATGTCTGATAGCTCCAGCTTGACCTGAAAGTCCGCCACCTTCAACTTTAATTATAACATCGAATTTTCCCTCTGTACCTGTAGTAGCAAGTGGGCTTTTTACGATTGATTTTAAAATTTCACTTGGAAGGTATTCATCAAGTGTTTTTCCGTTTATTGTGATGTCACCTTTACCACTCATAATTCTTACTCTTGCGATAGAACTTTTTCTTCTACCTGTTCCACAAAATGTGTTTGTATCTTTTTTAACTCCTCTAGGCATTTATTTCTCCTCCTTAAAAGTTGTATATTTCTGGTTTTTGAGCTACTTGTTCGTGCTCTGGTCCAGCATATAATCTTAATTTTGTTAACATTTGTCTTCCTAAGCTGTTCTTTGGAAGCATTCCTTTTACAGCAAGCATAAGAGCTTTTGTAGAGTCTTTAGCCATAACTTCTTTAGCTGATTCCTCTTTCATGTTACCAATGTAACCTGTATGTCTTCTATAAATTTTATCTTCTAATTTGTTTCCTGTTAAAATCATTTTATCTGTATTAATAACGATTACATGATCTCCAACATCCATATGTGTAGAATATGTTGGCTTGTGTTTTCCTTTTAATAATTTAGCAACCTCTGTAGCAAGTCTACCTAAAACTTTGCCATCAGCATCGATTACATACCATTTTCTTTCAATTTCGTTAGCTTTAACGCTATATGTAGTATTATTCATGGTAATACTTAAACCTCCGTTTCAAAATATACTTAATATTTTATGGTATCTTAGACCTTCCGGGTTTAGCCTAAAATCACCATGCGCTATTATTTTAATACCAAAGTGCCTTTTTGTCAAGAAAAATACGAAAAGTGTTGACAAATTTGTAGAATTAGGTTAGAATAAATCATGGTTCAAGAAGAAGTCATCCACTTCTCACCTTAGCACGGTTATAGTGCCTAGGGTTATAAATAATTTATGTATGTCAAAATTGCACGAATTATTGTATTGTGGTATGACTTAAGTATTGACTTAAGTCTTTTTTTATTGTATAGGAGGGATTCGTATAAAACAAGAATTATCTATTAATGAAGAAATCGTTGCAAAAGAGGTTAATGTCATCGGCGACAACGGCGAACAATTAGGTGTTATGCCAGTTCAAGAGGCATTAAAGATTGCAGAAGAGCATGAGTTGGATTTAGTTGAGGTTGCTCCAAATGCTAGTCCAGTGGTTTGTAAAATCATGAACTATGGCAAGTATAAATATGAGCAAGCTAGAAAAGAAAAAGAATCTAAAAAGAAACAAAAAGTTGTGGAAGTTAAAGAGATTCGTCTTTCATCTACAATTGATACTCACGATTTTGAATTTAAATCTAAAAATGCTAGAAAGTTTTTAGAAGATGGCAATAAAGTTAAAGCCACAATCAAATTTAAAGGTAGAGAAGTTAATAATACAGCTTTTGGAGCTAATGTATTACTAAAATTCGCTGAATCACTTGAAGATGTTGGTACAGCAGATAAAGAACCAAAACTAGAAGGCAGAAGCATGATGCTTATGATCAATCCAAAAAATAGTTAGAAATAGGAAGGAGTTTTTAATATGCCTAAAATGAAAACACATAGAGCTACTGCAAAAAGAGTTAGCTTTACAGGTACAGGAAAAATCAAAAGAAACAAAATGAACAGAAGACACTTATTAAATGCTAAATCAGCAAAGAGAAAGGTACATTTGAGAAAAGCAACAACAGTTGATAAAACAATGGAATCAACAGTTAGAAAAATGTTACCATATGGAACAAAATAGGAGATTGAGAAAGGAGATAGATTAGTATGGCAAGAGTAAAAACAGCAAAAATAACAAGAAAAAAACATAAAAAAGTTTTAAAAATGGCTAAAGGATACTATGGAGCTAAAAGCACAAGATTTAGAATGGCTAAACAAGCTGTTATGAAATCTTTAAATTATGCTTTCGTAGGAAGAAGATTAAAGAAGAGAGATTTTAGAAAATTATGGATTTCAAGAATTAACGCTGCTGCTAGAGCAAACGGAATTAACTACAGCACATTAATAAATGGAATGAAGAAAGCAAACATCAACATAAACAGAAAAATGCTTGCTGAAATGGCTGTTACAGATCCAAAGGCATTTTCAGATTTAGTTGCTGCTGCTACTAAATAAGCTGAAATAAAAATCTAACCTAGAGATACATTAGGTTAGATTTTTTGCTTATATAGGGAAAAACATTTTAATTTTTTTCGTATTATTTATGAATGATTAAATGCGTAAGTTAAGCCTTTTTGACTTTGAAAAGCTATAAATTTTTATGGCTTTATATGTTTGAAAAATAACAAACAAATTAGTTCTAAATACCTCTTGTCCTCATAGAATTAACTATGAAGATAAGAGGTGTTTTTTATGATTAAAAAATTTTTGGTGTTTGCTATTTTTATTGCTATTTGCTTTTTGGTACCAGCTTTTTTTATAGATTATAAACAAATTTCCGCTATAGCGAACGAAAAAGAAATAGCTTCGAGTGGAGAAAAGGAAGTGTTAGATGATAGCATAGAGAAAATTGAGAGCGTAAGGCTTTTGTTAACTGCTACAAACCAGGTTATAGAGCTTTCTTTTGATGATTATATAAAAGGTGTTTTAGTGGGCGAAGTTCCTATAAAATATGAAAAGGAGGCACTAAAGGCACAAGCGATTGTGGCAAGAACGTATACATTATATAAGCTTAAGAATAATCCATCAGCTCATGAAAATGCAGATATGTGCGATGATATAAATTGTTGTCAGGCATATAGAACGAAGGAGTATGCATTTGCTTCATGGGATGATAGCGAAGAGTTAGAAAAGTGGCAAAAATTAGAGAGTGCTGTTGAAGAAACTAAGAATATGGTTATAACATATGATGGTGAAATAATAGAGGCATTTTTTCATGCGCATAGTGGTGGTAAAACAGAAAATGTTAAATATGTGTGGAGTGGTATGGAAATTCCATATCTCCAAAGTGTAGAAAGTAATGAGGGGTATGCTTACACGGATACAAAAACTTTTACAAAGTCGGAAATTAAAGAGTTGTTAAAAAATGATATTCCAAATTATGATGAGAAGAGTTCTAAGATAGAAATAATAGATTATACCGGAAGCGGAAGAGTAAATAATTTGAAGATTGCAGATACAGAGATTAAGGCGACAAAGCTTAGAAGCTTGTTGAAAATAAGGTCTACAAATTTTAGAATAGAAGAAAAAGAAAATGAGATAATATTTTATACAGTTGGATACGGTCATGGCGTTGGTATGAGTCAAGAAGGTGCAAATCAAATGGCACTGGATTGCAAAAGTGCGGAGGAGATTATAAAACATTATTATGTTGGAACAAAAATTGAACTTCTAAAACAATGATTATAAGAGAAAATTATTATTCAAACTTATATATGTTCGAGTAAAAAGAGTTTCATTTTTTAAGGCGAGTTCTTCACTTAGCAATATGTGATGTTCTTAGCATAAAGTTTTGTCTTTTGTAGTCTTATGTCTTGCTCATGCTAAAGAACATCCATAGTGCTTAGTGAAGCTGTTTGAGATCTAAAAAATAAAAACTTTTTGCGAAGATAAAATATATAAGTTTGAATAGTAATGAAAATTATGGCAATAATACCTTTAGAAATAAAGTAAAAGAAAAATTTTCTGGAGGTGTTATTTTTATGCAAAAAGGAAAATATAAAGCAATGTTAATAGTGTGTGGTACGGCACTTGCAATGGGGATAATTTCATTTGCTGTTACGGTTAAGCTTTATGATAACAATTATGAAAAAGAAATCGATGAGAGTATTAAAAAAAGTGAGTTAGCACAAGATAATTCGGTAAAGGATGAAAAAGAAGATTTGTTGGTTAAAAACAATCAAGATGAAGTTAAAATTCAGATTGATGAAATTGAGGCAATTAGCGATGAAGCGGCGACTACAACGGATGGGTATTTAGGTGAAGAAATCGAAGTTATGGAAATAACAGAAGATGAATACTTAGCATTTCTAAAAGATGTTGTTGGGGATGATACAATCTTGGTAAGTGAATTAGAAAATAATGATAACAAAATTGAAACTAATGTTGAAATAAATGGTAATGAAGTTATACCTACTATTGCAAATGTTGAGAAAAGCAAATTGGATTTTATAAAACCAGTTGAGGGTGAAATTGGAATGAATTATGCAACAGAGAAATTAGTATATTCAAATACATTAGAAGAATGGATAACACACAATGGTGTGGATATTTTAGGCGATGAGGCAATGCCGGTGAAAGCAGTAGAAAGTGGAGTAATCGAAAGTGTAAAAATGGATCCTAGATATGGAAACACCATAATAATAAAACATAATGATGAATATAAAAGTATATATTCAAATTTAAGTACAACAGAACTTGCGTATGTTGGTAAAAAAGTTGAAAAAGGCGAAATAATAGCAGGAATTGGTAAAGGGTTTGGCTTTGAAAGTAAGGAGAAACCACATATTCATTTAGAAATATTGAAAAACGGTGAATGCGTAAATCCAATTGAATTGATTAAATAAAATATATATTGAAACAAGGATGAAAGTGTTTTTTAAATCTTTTCATCCTTGTTATTGGAAAAGTGAAATTTTACTTTCTGTCAATATAGTTCACTAAAATTTCACACTTGCATTAGAAATTGAATACTATATAATTGTATGTGTTAGCCAAACATTAAATATAAGGAGGATAGTATTTACATATAGCGCATGGACAAATTTATTTTATGATTTGTTGACGAGGGTAAGGCTTATCGATTTATCAGCGGATGGTCTTACGGCATACTCTGTCGTTAATTGCTTGCAAAAACACGTGGTGACATGTGAACAGATAAAGCATAGGAGTTGCTAACAATGAATATAATATAAGTGAATATTGAAGGGAGAACAATATGTGTGGAATAGTAGGTTACGTAGGTACACAAAATGCAAGTGATGTATTGTTAGCAGGTCTTAAAAAGTTGGAGTATAGAGGTTATGATTCTTGTGGTATTGCAACGCTTAATAATGGTTCTCTAAATATAATTAAAACCACAAATAGAATTGATGGTCTAGTTTCTGATAGCAAAAATTTGGGTTATGCCAATATCGGAATTGGTCATACTCGTTGGGCAACTCATGGAGGAGTAACTGAGAAGAATGCTCACCCTCATGTAAGTAATGATAAAAAAATTGTGCTTGTACATAATGGCATAATTGAAAATTATATCACTCTAAGAGAGATGCTCAAAAATAAAGGGTATAAGTTTTATTCAGAAACAGATACAGAGGTTATTCCAAATCTAATTAGTATGTATTATAAAGGAGATATTTTAAAAGCAGTGAAACAAGCGACTGATATGCTTGTTGGAAGCTTTGCACTTGGTGTTATTTGCACAGATGAGCCAAACAAAATTATTGCTACAAAGAGAAACAGTCCACTTGTAGTTGGAATAGGAGATAAAGAAAATTTTATAGCATCAGACTTTTCAGCAATTTTAAAATATACTAATAGCATAAGTATATTAGAAAATGGCGAATTTGCAGTGATAGAAGAGAATTCGGTTAGATTTTTCGATAACAATTTATCACCTAGAGGAAATGATATAAAGATTATTGAAACACAAGATGAGGATTCAGAAAAAAATGGTTATGAACATTTTATGCTAAAAGAAATAAACGAGAATACAATTACAGTTAAGAAAACATTAGATGAATATATAAATCAAGATAATTCATTAAATATAAATCTTAAATTAACAAATAAGGATTTGAAAAATATTAAACATATTCATATAGTTGCTTGTGGTACGGCAATGCATGCAGGCCTTAATGGTAAAAATATAATCGAGGCGTTAACAAGAATACCAGTAAATGTTGAAGTCGCATCAGAGTTTAGATATAAAAATCCAATATTAGATAAAGACGATTTAGCAATATTTATAAGTCAATCTGGAGAAACAGCAGATACAATAGCAGGTGTAGAACTTGTAAAGGAAAGAGGAATAAAGCATTTATCAATTGTAAATGTAAAGGAAAGTACAATCGATAGAATGAGCGACAATGTGCTATATACAAAAGCCGGACCAGAAATTGCTGTTGCTTCAACAAAAGCTTATATTGCACAAGTTGTACTTTTAGATATTTTTGCAATATATTTGGCAATGCAGAGAGGAACATGTGAAAAAAGCACATTAGAAGGTTTAATTGAAGAAATGAAACTTCTTCCAATGAAAGTTCAAGAAGTATTAGAAAATGATAGTGAGTATATAATGTATGCAAAAAAAATAGTAAACGACAGAGACGTGTATTTTCTAGGAAGAGGATTGGATTATTATATAGCTTTAGAGGCTGCACTAAAATTAAAAGAGATATCATATATTCATTCAGATGCATTGCAATTTGGTGAGTTAAAACATGGACCAATTGCGTTAATTGAAGAGGGAACACATGCAATAGCATTTTGTACTTCAAAGAAGTTATTAGATAAGTCAATTAGTAATATAAAAGAAATAAAAGCTAGAGGAGCAGAGGTTATGGTTGTAACAACAATAGCTGATTTGCCAAAGGATATATACGATGATATAATTGTACTACCAAGTGTGAATGAATTCTTGGCACCAATTGTTGCTATAATACCAATGCAGCTTTTGGCATATCATGTAACGGTTATGAAAAATCTAGATGTAGATAAGCCTAGAAATTTGGCAAAGTCAGTAACAGTTGAATAAACTTAAAACTTTTAGGAACAGAGGCAGAAAGACTTATATTAAATTGACTTTTTGTTTCTCTCCTTGAAGAGAAAAGAGGTAAGATATGAAAGAATTAGAGATTGAAAACTTATTAGACACAGACAAAACTATCGCAAAGAAAATTTTTGATGATAAGGAGTTTCCATGGAATGTTTTGCCGGATATAAAGAATTTTATTTTAGAACTTGGAAAAACACTTCCTGAAGATGAATTTAATCATCCAAGTGATGATGTATGGATAGCTAAATCTGCTAAAGTGTTTCCAACAGCATATATAGGTGGACCGTGTATTATAGATGACGAAGCCGAAATAAGACATTGCGCTTTTATTAGAGGCAGTGCAATTGTTGGTAAAAATGCTGTTGTAGGTAATTCTACAGAGTTAAAGAATGTTATTTTATTTGATAATGTTCAAGTTCCTCACTACAATTATGTTGGTGACTCAATACTAGGATATAAGGCTCATATGGGTGCCGGTTCAATCACAAGTAATGTCAAAAGTGATAAAAAACTAGTTAAAGTTTCAGATGGTAATGAAAGAAAAGATACAGGCATGAAAAAGATGGGTGCGATTTTAGGAGATAATGTAGAAATAGGTTGTAACACAGTGCTTTGTCCCGGTACGATCGTTGGAAGAAATAGCATAGTTTATCCATCTAACATGGTTCGCGGAACAGTTGAAGAGAATAGTATATACAAAGATAGTGAGCATATAGTTAAAAAAAATTAAAGAATAGGAGTTTAATATGGGAAGATTATTTGGAACAGATGGCGTTAGAGGTATTGCAAATTCAGAGCTTACAATAGAGCTTGCAACAAAATTAGGAAAGGCTGCAGCAATGGTTTTGTCTAATAATGCAAGACGTAGACCACTTTTTGTTATTGGTATGGATACAAGAATTTCTTCAGAAATGCTTTCATCATCTATAACAGCTGGACTTTGCTCTGTGGGAGCAGATGTCCTTCTTTTAGGAGTTGTGCCAACTCCTGCAGTTGCATATCTTATAGGAAAATACAAAGCTGATGCTGGTGTAATGATTTCTGCATCACACAACTCAGCTGAATTCAATGGAATAAAAATGTTTAGTGGTGATGGATACAAACTTCCTGATGCACTTGAAGATCAAATTGAAGAAATTATATTTAATGATGCATTTTCAAATGAAGTTGTTACCGGAGCAGATGTTGGTAAGGTTTCTTATGCCAAAAATGCCGTAAAAGATTACGTAGAGCATTTAAAGAGTACAGTTCCAGCATCACTTGAGGGACTTAACATAGCAGTTGATTGCGCAAATGGTAGTGCTAGCGTTACTGCAGAAACATTATTTAGCCAACTTGGTGCTAATGCAAAGATCTTGTATAATGAGCCAGATGGAATAAATATAAATGAAAATTGCGGCTCTACTCATATAGAAGCACTTGCAAAATATGTTGTTGATAATAAATTAGACATGGGCGTTGCTTTTGATGGAGATGCTGACAGATGTCTTTGCGTAGATGAAAAAGGAGAGCTAATCGATGGTGACCAAATCATGGCAATATGCTCAAAAGATATGATGGAAAGAGGTAAACTTGCTAAAAATACAGCTATTGGAACAATTCTTACAAATATGGGATTTATAAAATATTGTGAAGCTAATGGAGTAAACTTTATAGCAACTAAAGTTGGAGATAAATTCGTATTAGAAGAAATGTTGCTTGAAGAATATAACTTTGGTGGTGAGCAATCTGGTCATGTTATATTTAGAGACTTTGCAACAACAGGTGACGGAGAGCTAACATCAATTCAACTTTTAAGTTTGGTTAAGAGAAGTGGCAAAAAATTATCTGAGCTTGCAAAAATAATGAAGAAATACCCACAAATTTCAATAAATGTACCAGTAAAACAAGAGGGAAAAGTTAAATTCTATACAAATAAAGCGGTAAAAGAAGCAATAGACAAGGCAAAAGAAGAACTATCAGACATCGGAAGAATAGTCGTAAGACCATCTGGAACAGAGCCAAAACTAAGAGTAATGGTTGAATGTGAAGATAAAAAGATTATGAAAAAAGTGGCGGAAGAAGTTGCAGATGTTGTAAAGAAAGAACTTGGAAGTAAGTAGATTATGTATTGAGATAATACACATGTTGTCTATAAAACATAAAAAATGTTTAGTGATGGAACATAAATTATGATAAAATCTTTGTAAGAAGGCATATATTTATTAAAGCGGGTTACATAATTTAAAAAGACTATTGAAAAGTTTGTTATTTTGTGGTAAAATAACACTTGTGTGTAAAAGGAAGCGAGAAGGAGGCGTTCTTTATGCAAGGAGAGTATTGTAAAAATTGTGTAAATTTAAAAGGGTATTCTAACACTGGATATTGGTGTGGCATAGATAAAGCAGACATAGAAGATGTTTATGACTCTTGTAAGTGTTATGAAGAAGAAGAGTAAGGAGTGAGTATTATGTTATGTAATAGTTGTGACTGGTATGAAAGCGGAAACGTTGGAAAAGGCCAATGTGGAAACAGAGATAGTGCATATTATGGCGAAGATGTTGACGGAAGTCAAGCGTGCGGAAAGGCGGAGTAATTTTATGAAAAATAATATATCTTATATGGAACTTCACATGCATATTTAGCACTTATGGTACCTGATTTTAGTAGGTGCTTTAAGTGCTACTTGTGGTGTTTAAAAAGTTTACCTACTAAATAAGATGTATTTATTATAAAGTTATAGGCTTATTAAAAGTGTAGGTAGATTTATATACCTACACTTTTTCGTTATATAAAAGAAAGATATATTTTTTCTATTGTTCAAGAATAACTAGTTTATTAATTAACATATGAAAATAAAAACTCAATTCATACATTTTAAAATTTCTTAATTGAAGAAGTGATGTAGGTATGATAATATAAATAAAACAAAAAGGAGAATGTATATGGAAAATAAAAGAGTTGAACCAAAAACCATTGCGGGTTTTATGGAATTATTACCAAATGAACAAATATTATTTAATCAAATGATGGACACTATAAGAAAATCTTATGAAAGTTTTGGATTTTTACCAATAGATACGCCAATTATAGAGTATTCAGACGTATTGCTTGCAAAAGCTGGTGGTGAAACAGAAAAACAAATATATAGATTTGAAAAAGGTGAAAACGATTTATCACTAAGATTCGACTTAACAGTGCCTCTTGCAAAGTATGTGTCAGAATATTATGGAAATTTGAGTTTTCCTTTTAGAAGATATCAAATAGGTAAAGTCTATAGAGGAGAAAAGCCACAAAGAGGCAGATATAGAGAGTTTTATCAATGCGATATTGATATAATTGGTGATGGTGAGATAAGTGTTGTAAACGAAGCCGAAATGCCAGCAGTTATATACAAAACATTCAAAAATTTAGGATTTGATAATTTTACAATATATATGAACAATCGTAAAATTTTAAATGGATTATTTGAAAGTTTAGGTCTTAAAGAAAATGCTGCTGATATTATGAGAATCATTGATAAATTTGACAAAATCTGTGAGGATGGTGTTAGAGCAGAACTTACTAAAATAGAAGTTAATGACTCTGCACTAAATAAGATTATTGAATTTGTTTTAATAACTGGAACAACTGATGAAAAAATAAATGCACTTAAAAATATAAATATAGAAAACGATTTATTCAAAGAAGGCGTAAGCGAACTTGAAACAGTTGTATCAGCAATCAAAATGTTTGGTGTTCCAGATGAATATTTTACTATTGATTTGAAAATTGCAAGAGGGCTAGACTATTACACTGGTACAGTATATGAAACATTGCTAAATGATTACAAGAGTTTGGGTAGCATTTGTTCAGGTGGAAGATATGATAACTTGGCAGAATTCTACACAGATAAAAAGCTTCCTGGTGTTGGAATATCAATAGGTTTAACAAGACTATTCTTCCAACTAAACGAAGCTAAGCTGATAAAAGCAGAAAGAAATTCAATTGCAAAATTACTAGTTATTTCAATGGATGAGGATATAAATGAAGCATTAAAAGTATCATCAGAAATAAGAGATGCCGGAATTCAAGTAGAAGTGTATGTTGAAAACAAAAAGCCAAAAGCAAAAATGAAATACGCTGACAAGCTTGCCATACCTTATATTTTAATAATAGGCGAAGAGGAAAGAGAAACAAAAATGTATACACTAAAAGATATGCAAACAGGTGAACAAGAAAAATTAAGTGTAGATGCGATAATAGAGAAGTTGAAATAATTCATAATATGTAATTTGAGGTTTGAGGATGTATATAAGTTTTTAATAAATTACGGTATGGATATAAATGGAAGAACAAAGTAAGATTACTTGCACATTATTCGAAAATATGTTAAAATAATCAGTGTAAAAAAATCTTTATTACTAATGGAGGACATTATGTCGGATACAGTTATTCACGAGCGGAGCTTAAATATTTCTGGATTTCAAAACGCTGAAGGAGAGATTCAACGTATAATCAACGAAGAAGCATTTTACAGAATAACAGAGGTTTTATTGAAAGGTGCTGACTTGAAGATTGTATTTGAACGAGGGACTAACGAGAAAAAATATCCGAGTTTTGTGAAGCAAATCTCAAAAAAGAAGCATACTAGCCTAGAGGAGTTTGTATGTAGCCAAAGCTCTACTTATGCAGATGCGATTCTCATAACAGCATTAGATTTAGGAGACAAGTGGCTCTTATTTTTTGAAAAGTGATTAAAATGCGTTAGTGTTTTAAGTCTGGCAACATATATTTGTTGTCAGATTTTTTTATATGATGTGAAACTTATGTAATTAGAATTGAATTTTGGTGATGTAAGTAAAAAATGTTTTAAAAGAATATAATAAATATTTCATAGTAAGCATACTTTTTTATTAGGACAAATTTATAAAATTCTAAAAATGATGAGACTTTTTTGTAAGTTAATTTGTCTAATTGGTGTATTAGGAAAAATAATGCAGATATATGTTGAAAAATTGTATTTACTGTGATAGCATATCTAGTACAGGCTAGATATTATGGGAGGAGTTTATGGAACCGATTATAGAAGTAAAAAATGTTACTAAGATATATAAAGTTGGCACAGAAAGAATTACGGCTCTAGATAACGTCAGCTTTACTATAAACAAGGGCGATTTTTGCTGTTTACTTGGTAGCTCTGGTTCTGGTAAATCAACACTTTTAAACCTTATGGCTGGTATTGAAAAAATTACGAAAGGCGAGATTTTGATAAGAGGCAAAGATGTGTGCAAAATGGGTGAACACCAATTAGCGAAGTTTAGACAAAAATATCTTGGATTCGTGTTTCAGTCGTACAATTTGTTGCCAGCTTTGAATGCCATAGAAAATGTTGCTTTGCCGATGGTTTTTAAAGAAGTAAAAGCAAAGGAAAGAACAAGAAGAGCTAAAGAAATGCTAATTGCAGTAGGGTTAAAAGAGAGAATGAAGCATAAACCAAATCAAATGAGTGGTGGACAGCAACAGAGAGTTGGTATTGCAAGAGCATTCGTAACAGATCCAGAAATAGTTTTTGCTGATGAACCTACTGGAAATTTGGATAGTAAAACGGCGAACGAGATAATGGAAATCATAAAGAAAATTGCAACCGAGAGAAAGCAAACAATAGTAATGGTTACACATGATGTGAATATGGCGAAATACGCAAATAAAATTGTTCATATTCATGATGGACATATTGAAAAAATTGTGGAGGTAAATGAAAATGAAAAAAATAATTAGTTTAATTGTTGTAATTACTGTATTAATGACAAGTTTTGCATTAGCAACAGAATCTGATGATTACAAAAATGGTTATAATGCGGGCTACAATGCAGGCTATAGTGATGGTTCGGATAATGATTATAAACCAAGAGTTCCTAAATTGATTGTTGTGGAAGATAACAAAATGCCAGAGATTACTGCTGGAGAAGATTTTACATTAAAATTCACATACAAAAACGATAGTGAATACACAGCGTACAACACTAAGATTACACCAGTTTTTGAAAATAGTATATTAGAATATGAGAGAGCAACTAGTTATGAGACAACTAGCTCTGTGAAGAAAGATAGAGAAGGCATAGCAACTTTCAATTTAAAGTCAAAAGCTTCTACTAAAAAAGGTATTTATGAATTAAAATTCAAAATGGAATATAAAAATAACAGAGATGAAAATTATTCTTCAGAAGGAAGCGTTTTTGTAAAGGTTGTTGCTGAAAAAGTAAAATCAATAGTAACCGTTGATAGCGCAAATACAACCCCAGAGAGTGTGTCTGCTGGTGAAAGATTCAATCTTAAATTTAATATAAATAATATTGGTGATATAGATGCAACTGATATGTATGTAAGAGTTGGTGGATTAAGCCAAGATGGATTTATGGCTATTGATGAAAAAGATTTTTATTACATAGGTAAACTTTCAGCAAAATCCACATATATAGCAAGTTTTGATATGATGGCTTCTAAAAATATTACAAAAGGTAATCATTCTTTGACAGCAACGGTTTATTATAAAGATTCTAACGGAGAACAAGCAACAGAAGAAAAAACTTTATATATACTAGATGTTTTAAGCCAGAATGAAAGTGGAGATGAAACATCAGGAAAGCCAAAGATAATGATAGCCTCATACTCAACAGATAAAGCAAACATTGTTGCAGGAGATACAATAAACTTCACATTTAAGTTCACAAATACAAGTAATGATAAATCAATATCAAATATGAAAATAACTTTAAGTTCAGATGATGGTGCTTATATGATTACAAAGGGTAGCAATACATTTTATGTAGAAAAATTAGGACCAAAGGAATCTGCTGCAAGAAGTATAGAACTTAATGTAAAACAAGATTTGACATCAAAGTCTTATCCAATAAATATAGATTTTGACTATGAAGATAGTAGCTCAAATACATATGTTTCAAAAGAAGTAATTAACTTACCAGTAACAGAATATTCAAAACTAGTTATAAATGGTGCTAGTGTTATGGATTGTATGATGGGTAGCCAAGCAACATTATCATTTGATTATATAAACATGGGAAAAGCTAAGGTTTCAAACTTAACAGCAAGCGTTGAAGGAGACTTTAAAGCAGTGCAATCGATAAACTACATAGGAAACTTAGATGCGGGAAATTCTGATTATTACGATATTATGGTTGAACCAATTAAAGAGGGCGATGCAAATGGTGTACTTGTTTTAGCTTTTGAAGATTCTTCAGGAAAAACGATAGAGGTTAGAAAAGATTTTTCTTGCTACGTAACACCAGCATATGTGCCAGACGGTAATCCAGGTGGAACTGATAATCCTTATCCTATAGATCCAGGTGGAATCGATACTCCAACAGAAGAAGTTAAAACATATACATGGTGGCAAATTGCCCTATATGGTTTCGGAAGCTTTATAGTTACATTTATTATTGTAAAAATAATAACAACGAAAATAGTTAGAAAAAAATTAGAAGATGAAATTTAAGGAGGACTTATTATGGAAGATGTAGTAGTTGATACAGTAGCAACAGCTGATGTTGCTACAGCTGATTTTATTGCAACGGATGATGCAGCTAATGCAAAAATAGCTGCAGGTGGAGCAAATATTGCAGTTGGTAACGATTACATGACAGATATAGGGTATATTGGCGGGGATGTAATGAATCCAACTCAAGATACAAAAAGTGCAAATACAAGCACAATAATATTATGGGTTACAATAGGTGTATGTATTGCAATTGGTATAGCTTTAGGAATTATACTTGGAAGAAAAAGTGCAATGAAATAAAATATGAAAAGGGTTTATAGGTTTTCCATATAAAAACCTAAATCTATTTATACAAGGAATAAAAGATGAAGAAGATAGACTTTGTTAAGATGGGATTTAGAAATCTTTGGCGAAGAAAACTTAGAACAATTCTTACTATTACAGGTGTTGTCATTGGTACTTTTTCTATTGTAATAATGGTTTCTTTGGGTGTAGGTATGACGGAAGGATATAAGGAACAACTTGCTCAATGGGGTAGCTTAACGAAAATAACCATAGATCGTTATAATTACGTATGGGATGAAGATACAGGAGTTGGTTCGTCTAATGAGAAAAAGCTAGATGAAGCACTCGTAAACAAATTAAAGACATTTGACCATGTAAGAGGTGTAACCCCAATAATGCAAGTAGATGCTACGCTAAAATCTGGCAAATATCAAGCTTATGCTAGTATTACAGGTATAGACCCAGCTATGTTAGAATATTTTGATTTTCCAAAAGTTCAATCAGGAGACTATATATCAAGTAGTAATCCTGAGGCTGTATTGTTTGGTAGTTCTTCTGTTTATTTCTATAACCCAAAAGGAAATGGTGGAAGAAGAGATACTCCAAATATAGATTTAATGAATGATAAAATACAAATAACATTTGATAATACATGGGAAAGCGATAAAGTGCCAAAGTATGAAAAATTAAAAGTGGCCGGTGTATTAGCAGAATCTCAAGATGAAACAAGCTATAGTATATATGCACCTTTTGAGCAAGTGAGAGAATGGTACATAAAGAAACAAAAGAGCAATGGTAAAAAGGTTTCTGCAAAAGATATTAGTTATAGTTCAATTTGGGTAAGTGTTGATGATGTAGATAATGTCGCTGAGATACAACAAAAAATTAAAGATATGGGTTATGGTTCATATAGTATGGCGGATAGCCTTGATAATGTAAAACAGACATCAAATATGTTACAGCTTATTTTAGGTGGCATAGGTGCGGTTTCGCTTTTAGTTTCAGCAATAGGTATTGCAAATACAATGGTAATGTCAATATATGAAAGAACAAAAGAAATTGGTGTTATGAAGGTATTAGGTTGCCTAGTAACAGATATAAGAAAAATATTCTTATTTGAAGCAATGATTATAGGTTTTTGCGGTGGTGTTGCTGGAATAGGACTAAGTTATCTTGTGTCACATATTTTAAACAAATATGCTCCACAGCTTGGTAGCATACTAGGATTTGATTCTGCAAGCACGATATCAGTTATACCAGTATGGCTAGCTGTTGCTGCTGTTGGTTTTGCTATGATAATTGGTGTAGTATCAGGATTATATCCTGCAATAAGAGCAACTAAGATTAAAGCCTTAGATGCTATAAGAAACGAGTAAAATTATATTTATAAAAATACGTCAAAAAGTATTTTGTTACTTTTTGGCGTGTTTTTTATGTCAAAAATATAGGAAAAGGGTAAAAAAATGGCACAAAAATCATAAATTATGTTGACCTAAAAAAGCTTTGATGCTATAATATAGGAGCATGAATAGTTTTATTAATCTATTTCTTAAATAGAAAGGAGAAACATTATGGTTTCGGATTACTCTGGATCTTCTTAGAATGGTCAAAAGTAGGTATGTTAATAGCAAACAAAATAAAAAAACAGGAGGAAAAAACATATATGCTTACAGTATCGGTAAACGAACACTTTGATCCATACGAGCTTGCTCGGCACATGATAAAGATGCCTGAAACAGGGGATGGAACTTTAAGAGATATAAAGGTTGACATTGAGAGTGGGAGAGTTACATTTAGTGATGGCAACCCTTCCAACAGCATTTTGAACCTTATAGGGATTAGGCAGATAAAATCTGTCTCCAACACAAAACCAAGTGACATTAAGATTTCGGCTGTCGGTCCGGATAAACTTGTTGGCGTTCCAACAGCAGTTAAAAAGACAACAACAGAAATTTATCCCAAAGCAGATACAAAATCACTGAAAAGTCCAGATAGGAGGTTTGTCACTTCTAGAAATGAGATAGTTGATAACAGGCACTTCTACAAGGATTGGCAAAAGCCAAAAAGAATGTCTCTTTGGATGGTTGATTTTGGAGTACCGGTTGGAGGTGAGTTTGGTTATCCACACCCTGCCATCCTTTGCGAAGAAACGTCAAAGGGACTTTGGAATGTAATTCCATGTAGTACCAAGTATCGTGATGGAAAAGAAGTTTTGGAACTTTCTTTCCTTGATCCGAAAGTACTTAAAAACAAAAGTCCCAAGTTTTATGCTCATCAGACGACTAATGTGCTCTTTAAAGAGCGTCAGTCTGTTTCTGAAAAGCGTTTTATTCAATATCTCGGAGATATTTCTGAGGAGTACTACGCAGTTATCGAGAGATGCTGTGAGAGAGGAAGCACTGAGGTAAATGTAAACTTTACTCTTGAAGATTTGAAACTTGGTCCTAAGCAGTTGAATCTTCTTTGCGGAAAAGAGAAGGAAGCTGTCGAGATTGGCAATTCTGAGCTTACTTATGAGGAAAAAGTAAAAAAACTTATGAATTTGCTTGGTTTCTATCCTGATGCCGATGAAGCTTCCACATATCTCTTTGAAGCAATCAAGAAAACGAGGTTCTTAACTAACATTGATAGTAAGCAACTCTTTGTTGATATTTCTAGAGGTAAGCTTATGAAACCTGACACTGTTCAGGGGATGGTTACGGTTCTTTTGAAGAAGAAATATAAAGAATTGTATCCTTGTTTTGAGGCTTTTCTCAGACTTATTAACTTGATTGCGTATTATCACTGAGGGGTAATTGAGATGAAGAACAAAATCACAATTTACTACGGTCAGCGTGATCAAACGAAATTTTTTGATTTGATGCATGTGATCAACGAACTTAATGTCGAGTTTGAATGGAACAATGAGATTTCAACTATTGTAATCTTGTGGGACTGGAGTCAAAAGGACGAGGTAGCGACACTTCTATTTTTCCTCAGAAGAATTTTCCTTGATGCAAGGATTATCATCGAGACAACGTCTGAAGAAAATCAAAAGTTAGAAACACTTTCTGAGAATGTTGAAGAGGTTGACGTTAGTTCTGCTTCTTGCGAATATGAACATGGAAGTGACAATTCTAAAGATGCATTCCAAGAACCAAAAGATGACAAGATAATTGAATCATCGGTTATCGAAACAAGGCAGGACTCTAGAGAATCCGATGAGGAGAAAACTACAACTACTAATCTTGAAGAAACATCTTTTGAAAAGGAAACGGTAGATGAAAAATCAGAAAATTGTAATCTGGATGAAGAATGCTTGGCAACGGAAAATCTTCCTGAAAAATCAGAAGAAATCGAAGAGGTAACTAATGAGGACGAAAGTGTTCAAGGGATCTGCGTCCCCGAAGAGGCCAATTTGAAACAGGAAGAATGTAATGATGAGAAAGTAGAATCTCATGAAGAAAACATTACACAAGTTTCTGAAACGGTAGAAAAGGTTGCAAGCGAAGATGAAAGTAAAGTGACTTTGAACACGGTTTTGGAAGAAACTTTTGGTGATGCCATTGCTAAGTTTTTGAATCCTTCTACAGGTTCTTATAACGAGCGTCTTTTCCGTCTTTGCGATGAACTTAAGATTAATGGAGAAGCTTTTAAAAAGGCTATTTCTATGGCAAGTTCTACAAAATCTATAGACAAGATTTACGATGATATTGCAAGACAGATGAAAAAGAACGTGGCACTTGTGAGAATTGATGTGAGGAAAAGCTTTGAGAAATGGATGAAAACAAATTATGCATCTATTGCAGAAATGTATCCAAAAATCGAAGCAAAAGATTTTCTGAATATTTTCAGAAACGAAAATCAGGAGTACTAAATAAAAAACATGGTAATCAAATGATTACCATGTTTTTTATTTAGTGATATGAAAGATATAGTCAATTTTCAAGTGTGGCAAATATCATAAAGGCTGAAAATTGCCATAACAGCCATTAACATATTAAGTTTTAACCGTAATCATTTATATCATGAAAAATTTCTTTAATAAAAAATAATAATTAGTTCTAAAAATCAAATAATCAGCATATACATTACACTAGAGGTGAAAAGCATGTTCCAAAAAGTATATGATGAAATTCTTTCTTTTTTTCCAAATAGTTTAAATGAAATTAAAAATATAGCAAGTGAAAATATATGGGATACGGCAGAAGAAATACGAATAAGAAATGGACAACCTATAGAAGTTAGGTATTTAGGCAATGAACTTTTTTTAAATCATAAAGTAAATACAGAGGACATGCTAAGGCTTTTAGAAAGTTTTTGTAACAATTCTATATATGCTGTGCAAAACGAGATAAATTCAGGTTATATAACGCTTAGAGGTGGTCATAGAATTGGCATATCAGGAATGGGAATTATAGAAGATGGAAAAATAAAAAACATAAAGTACATATCTAGTTTAAATATAAGGGTTGCAAGAGAGGTAAAAAATTGCAGTAAAGCACTACTTGAAAAGATAACGAAAAATAACCCCTTTGAAAATACGCTTATAGTATCTCCACCACGGTGCAGGTAAAACAACAATATTAAGGGACATGATAAAAAATTTAAGTAATGGCTTCGAAAATATAAGAGGCGAAAACATATCTTTGGTAGATGAAAGAATGGAGATTGCGGCAATGTACAAAGGAACTCCTCAAAATGAGATTGGAGTTCGAACAGATGTAATGTGCAACTTGCCAAAATCTATTGGAATAAAAATGATGATAAGAAGCATGGCTCCTAAAATAATAGCCACGGATGAAATTGGTGGAAGAGATGATTTAGAGGCAATAAAAGAAGCCAGCTTTATGGGGACAAAATTGCTACTCACAATGCACGGAAAGGATATAGAAGATATTTCTAAAGACTTCTTGGAAGGCAATATGTTCAAAAACATAATTATTCTCACTAAAAAACAAAAACCAGGTGAGATTAAAAAAATATATAAACTGGAGGATAAAAACTATGTTATTAGTAGTTAAAATTATTTTGCTTACCATTGTTTTTCTAGCTTCGATGGCAATAGGCTTTTTTATATCTAATAGGTTTAGCACTAGAGTTAGTGAACTTGAAGATATTATATCCGCATTAGAAATATTTGAAACAAAAATCTCATATACATATGATAGTTTGATTGACACATTTATGTACATATCAGAAAACTTAAAAACAAAGATTTATAGAATATTTTTTATATCGGCGGAGCATTTAAGAGAAAACAAAAACGTGTCTGCAGGTGATGTTTTTAGAAATGTAGTAGATGAAGAAAAGATTTTTTTAGAATTAAAAGATAAAGATATAGAAATGTTAAAGGGGCTTTCTGTATCACTTGGTCAAACAGACTTAGAAAACCAAATAAAAAATATAAGACTTGTTCAGCAAATGCTTATGACACAATTAAAAGATGCAACTGAAGAAAAGAGCAGAAGCTATAAAATGTATAGAAATATGGGAGTTTTAACAGGTCTTATTCTTATTATTTTGTTAATATAGGGGGTTTTTATGGAGATACAACTTTTATTTAAAATAGCTGCCATAGGAATATTGGTTGCAGTATTGCATCAAGTACTAGTTAGAGCCGGTAGAGAAGACCAAGCAATGATGACTACTCTTGCCGGAATCGTAATAGTGCTTGCAATGGTAGTAAAAGAAATCAGTAATTTA
>CAUGFN010000011.1:0-38924 GCA_959598745.1 uncultured Eubacteriales bacterium | reverse complement strand
TCCATGTTAGTAGCCTAATTTATACTGTCCAACTTTTTGGGTTCAGTACATTTTTAGGTCGTTCTCTTTATATTATCTTGCTCTTAAAGTCATTCTAAATGTATTCTTTATTGCACTTCCTGTCCAGTTTAAGATGCTTCCGTAGCTTGCAACTCCTGTTATATTTCCACCTAGGTATGTTGTATATGTACTAGTATCTTTCTGTTTTACAGTCGCCTTTACTTTTTCTGGGTCTCCGTATTGATTCATCTTTAATGTTCCACCAGAATTTGTTGCAGCACTTAAGTATCCTATTGCTGTCAATTGTTCTTGTTCACTTACACGTGCGGCTAAGGATGTTCCAGATATTCCATAGTATGGTTCAATCGAACCGTTTATTCCTTTTGTCTTAGATAACATTTGTCTTACAAGTGTTTCTGCCTCTTTAATACTGAATGCATCACCATAAATTTCATTAAACTTCTTCAAGCCCTCTGCAACCCTGATGTACATTACCTTTGTATCTATGTCTTCATTTACTTCGACTTCTGTCTCTAATCCAGCCTTATTTTCGAATATGAATTTAGTGCCCTTTTCAAAGCTACTTAACCTTACAGTTACATTCTTCTTATAGCTTGTTGTGCTGAATGACATTCCGTCACATTCAGTTCCTTTTACTATATTTATCTTGTCTCCGTTCGGCTTTTCAACTCTGACTATTCTCATTAGTTGATTTCCTTCAAATTCAATTCTAGCTCTAGAATATTCAGTTGCTCCATATTTCGTGTAAACCACTATAACTCTTGATTCATCTATAGTTGTTATATTAATTTTTTCTGTTACTGTATTTTCAAGATCGTCAACAACAGTCCATACATATGTTCCGTTCGATGTTGCGATGTAATCCATTGTAATTGTCAACTCATTGTTTGTTTTTACCACTTTGTCTTTCCACTCGCTCTTATCGAATTCAGAAGCATTTACCTTGATACTCTCTATTTCTCTAGTTGACTTTATAATACCTGTTATCTTGACTTTCGTTGCAGATATTTGTTCTGTTTCAAATCTTATAGTTGGCTTTCTGTTTATTAACATATTAACATTTACTCTTGCTGTTTCACTTGTTGTAGTATTACCTATAATATCTGAAACAATAACTCTAAAGTAATGTGCTCCTTCTTTTATAGCCTTGTAAATTACTTCAGATAATTCTGCTGAAGTTTCATCTGTTTTGAATGTTTCCCAAGTCTTGCCGTCTCTGCTAAATTGCCATTCGTAGCTCTTGATTCCACTTTCGTCTCTTGCTGTTACTGATAGCTCGGCTTCGTCGCCGAAGATTCTTCCGTAACTATCTGCAGATGTTTTTATTATTCCAACTTCTGGTCCTTCATTATCTGCTTTTATATTTAAGTTTATAGAAGTTGCTTCATTATATCTTAACGCTCTATCATATACTGATTTTTCACCGATTTTTAAATATATACCTCCATTTTCAGTTATACCCTCTAATGTCAATGTATATTTATAACCTCCATACTCTAATCCAGAGTTAGAAGCATCTGCTGTTAAGACTTTCTTTATGTCTGTAAGTTCTGTTTGAATTCCTTTATGCATTACAATTACTTTAATGTCTTCGATTGTAAATTCATTATCGTTTATTCCTGAAATTAAATCTTCAACTGTCAATTTTACTGTTATCTTTGAGTCTTTATTTATTACACCATTAACACTATTAGTTGTTTCTATTTCAGTAGCTCTAATGCTTGGATTTGTCTTATCTAGTTTTAACTTGTACTGACCAATTAATGACATTACTGCACCGTTTCCTTTATTATATGCTCTTGCATAAATTGTTGTTTCTCTTGTTTCTTTTGATATTGTAAATGTGCCGTTGTATGCAAACCAGTCATCTCCGTTGAAACTATATTCATATGTAACTTCAACTCCTGTAATAACATCAGATTGAATTGTTACCTCTACATCTCCACTTGCCCAAGTACCACTTTCTATAACGTTTCCATTTTGTTTAACTATAATGTCTGGTGGTAATAATTCTTTGATTTCCCAAGTTGTTGTTAAATTCAATCCCCCATCAACTGTGTAATTGTCATTTGATACTGCTACAACTCTTGCAGTATAAGTTCCTTTTTCTGTTGCCTTGTTTCCTTCGTATTCTGTTATTGTTACAACATCTCCATGTACTACATTTCTTATCGTACCCGTTATAGTCTTTTCAGTACCATCATAAATGAATGTTGTTACTCCCCATCTTACCTCGATAGGACGTGGCTTAACTGTTACGTTTATTGTTGCTGTTACAGAACTATATTGACTTGTTTCTTCTGTTGTTAATGTTATTGTTGCAGTTCCAACTTTTCTTGGTGTTATATTTATTGTTGTATTTGACACATCCGCATTTGCTACATTAGCATCAGAGGTTGTTGCAGTTATTCTACCATTTCCAGTGTGTGTATACGGAATATTTCTTGTATTATCACCATAGATAAACTTAATGTCTTTTTCGCTAACACTTATTTCCGGTACTGCTCTTGATACTTTAATTACAAATGTCTTTGTTCCTGCTGCATAGTTTTCTGATTCTGGCACATTTATTGTTACAATAGATTCGCCAAATCCAACTGGTATTATTGTTATAGTTCCTTTGTTATTGCCATCTTCGTATTTTATTGTTGCTACATTATCGTTGCCATTTAATACACTTGCAGTAACATCTTCGCCATTGTATCTAAATTCAACACTGCCCTCTGTTCCATACACTAAGGATATTTCGTCTTGAACATCTATAATTCTTTCTGCCTTTTTAATTACCCAATCATGAGTGATATTTTCTCCGCTTACTACTGTATAGTTATGATTATTAGTTCCTGTTGCCTCTGCTGTATAATTACCAGCTAATATTGCTTTGTTTCCTGTGTATGTTAATTCTAAAGTATCATTTCCAACAAGATTTTTAACTGTTGCAAATACTTCTTTTTCTCTTCCATCATATACAAATTCATTTGCATTCCACTCCAAAATAACTGGCAATGGTTTTACTGTTACGTTTATTGTCTTCGTAGTTTCAGTATATTGTGATGTCGGTGCTGATGTCACACTAACAGTAGCTTTACCTTCTCCAACTGGTGTTATTATTATTTCATTTCCAGTTACAATTGCTGTTATAACATCTGAATCTGAAACTGCAACTGTAATTCTTCCGTTACCATTGTATGTATATCTTGTTGTAAACGGTGCGTCCCCATATGTTAAAGTAATATCTGTATCTTCAATTTCTAATGTTGGTTCACTTGCATTTACTGTAATTTTACATATAGCTGTTGCTTCTGCATAATTTTCTGTTTCAGGTACTGTTACAACAACATTGCACTTGCCAGCTCCTTCTGGAGTTACGGTAATTCTTCCTCCATTTTGTCCCGCATCATGTTTGATTGTTGCAACGCTCGTTGCTGTTGATTCAGCCGTTGCTACCGTGTTTTCACCTGTAAATGTATACTCAATTTCTCCATTTGCTCCATAATCCAATATTAACTCTTCTGTTATCTGAATTTCACGTGGTGCTTTCTTAATCTCCCAATTGTATCTGATGTTCATTCCATCAACTACTGTATAGTTTGGATTATCCACTGCTGTTACTTCTGCCGTGTATCTTCCAGCTTTTGTTTTTGCATTATCTTTATATGTTAATGTTATTTCATCATTTTGGACCAAGTTAGTAACAGTTGCTGTTACTTGTTTTTCTGTTCCATCATATACGAAATCGCCACTGCTCCATTTTAAAATGATTGGTCTTGGTTTTACTGTTACATTTATATCTTTGCTTCCTGCCTTATATTGAGGAGTTTCCGATGCTTTTATTGTGATTGTTGTTGTACCAACATTTACTGGTGTTACAACAATTCTGTTGTCTATCATTTTAACAGTCGCAACATTTTCATTATTTGAAACAACTGTTACAGTTCCATTTCCATCATAGTTATATGTTGTCTCTGAAGAATTATCTCCATATACGAATACAAATTCTGAAGGTTCATTTACTGTAATAGTTGGTTCTTTTGGAACAACTGTTAATTTAGCTTTTAGTTCTGTTATTGTTCCATCATAATCCTTTAATCTAACTATTACATTTGTTTCACCTGATGCTTTACCTATAATTACTCCTGTTGCCTCATCTATGCTTGCCAAATCTGTATTTTCTATTGAATAGCTTATTTCTTTTGGTTCTCCATCATATGTTAATGTTGGTCTTATTGTTCCAAATACTTCAACAACCAAATTATCTAGTAATTGTGCATTGCTTACCTTGTCTACAATATTTGATATTTCTATTGTGCTATTCGCTGTTACATCTGAAATATTTCCAGCTCCATCTCTAACAAATACATAGTATGTTCCATTATCAAACACCTCGTATTGGAATGTTGTTCCTGTAAAGTTGCTCCATGTTACATTATCCGTTGAAGTTGTTGTTCCAACATAATATTCTGTAACTCCACTTTCACCAACATCAGTGATTTCTGATACAGTTATAATTTTAGAGTTTGCCTTTCCTAGCGGTGCCTCAACTTTTCCTATAACTGGTTTTGTCTTATCTATTTTTATTGTGTATGGTCCACTTTCATTTGTTACAGCTTTACCTTTTACGTTTACGCCAACAAAATATATTACGTGATTAAAGTTTTTGTTAAAGTTAATTGTTGCTGTGTTATTTTCAAACAATGTGCCATCATAACTTCTTAAAGTCTTTTCGCCTTCAATTCTATAATATACTGATGTTACTGTTGTTGCTTCTGCAGGCACCTTTATTGTCGCTATTACATCATTATTTGTCCATTCGCTATCATATGGTGCATCTTTTTCTTTTAAAGTAACATCAAGGCTTACCGTCTTAACTTCAAATTCAACAGTGTTAGATGTTGCACCATTGTAGTTTCCTGTTTCTGCAACTTTTGCAAACATCTTGTATCTTCCCGGAGCTATTGATGTAGATGATGTTACAGTGTTCCAATTTATAGCTTTTGAAGAATCATCTCCACTATAAATAAAGTACGTTACATTGCCATTTCCAAGATTTCCTGTTATGTTTGGCTCCGACTTTTCTCCACCATATATGTAATCATCCATTGTTATCATTGGTGTTATATTTGCTTTTTCAATTTTCCAAATATGAGATACGTTTTCTGCACCAACTAATGTATAGTTGTCGTTATCCAATTTCTTTGCGATTGCTGTGTATGTGCCTGCGTTGATTTTTTTGTTTTCGTCATATTCTATAACATTTACCGTATCGCCTGCTACTGCGTTTGTTACCGATGCCTTAACTTCTTTTTCTGAACCGTCATAAGTAAATGTATCTTTATCCCAAACCAAAGTAACTACTCTTTGTCTTACTGTTACATTTATTACAACACTTGATGCCTCGTATTGGTCTGTTTCAGCAGCATTTATTGTTATTGTTGTATTGCCTGCATTTAATGGTTTAATTGTTATAGTTTTATTTGCATTTACAGTAGCTGTAACAACATTTTCATTAGCTATTGTTACTGTCACTGTACCATTTCCATTGTATACATATGATATATCTTTGCTTGCATCACCATATGTGAATACTATATTTTTATCTTGCTCTGAAATGTTTATTTTCTCTGTTGAATTTTTCTTTATTGTAACCAAACATTCTCCAGATGTTGAATTATAATTTTCTGTTTCAGGTATTACAATTGTTACTATTGTAGTTCCTTGTGCAACTGGTGTAACTGTTACACTTCCTGAATTGTTGCCATCTTGATTTGTTACTGTCGCAACAGAAGTTTTTTCTGAAGTTACTTCAGCAATTGTATCCTCACCTGTATACGTGTAATCGATCTTTCCTGTAGTACCATACTCTAATACTAAATCATGTATCATCGTTAATGTTCTATTAGACTTATTGATTACCCATGCCTTTGTTATATTTTCACCATCCACTAATGTATAGTTTTCGTTGTCTAATGTTAACGCTTCTGCTTCATAATTTCCTGCGTTTGTTTTTGCATTATTATTGTATGAAGTAATATTTACGCTATCATTTCCGACTTTATTATCTACAGTTGCTGTTATAGTTTTTACTGTTCCGTCATATGTGAATGTATCATTACTCCAAGAAAGTTTTACAGGTCTCTTCTTAACAGTAACTTTTATTGTTGCCTCGCCTGCCGCATATTGTGTTGTTTCTGAAGATGTTAATGTTATAGTTGCCTCGCCTGCATTTTGAGGTATTATTGTAATTGTTTTTCCTGCTTCGTCTAGTGTAACTTTTGCAACATTTTCATCTGACGACTTAATAGTCAATTGTCCATTACCTTTATATTCATATGATGTTTGTACTTCGTCATCGCCATATGTTAAAGTAATTTCCGGATTGTTTATAACAAGTCCTGCTTCACTTAATCCAACTGTAACTTCGCACTCTTTTGTTATTGCGTTATAATTTTCAGACTCCGGCACCGTAACAGTTAAAATCGTTACTCCTGCTGCTAATGGTTCTATTGTGATTTCTCCACTATTTGTTCCATCTAAGTAATCCTTTATTGACATATACACATTCTTATCTAATGTTACCGTCGCTGTCACATCTTCTCCTGTATATGTAAAGTTTAATTTGTAATCTGAACCAAAGATTATATTCACTTTATCTTGCATTACTATTTCTCTGTCAGCCTTATTGATTACCCAATTATGAGTTGTATTTGTTGCATTTTGTAATGTATAGTTTTTATTATTTAAACTTAAAGCTTCTGAGATATAGTTTCCTGCGTTTGTTTTCTTATTATTGTTATATGCATTTACAGAAACATCATCGTTTCCTACTTTGTTTGTAACTGTTGCTGTTATTGTTTTTTCTGTTCCATCATATGTGAATGTATCATTGCTCCATTCTAGTTCTACAACTCTTGGTTTTACTGTCATTGTAAGCTTTGTTTCTGTTTCTGTAAATTGATCAGTTTCCGAAGCCTTTATTGTAATAGTTGTTGTGCCTACCCCTTCTGGTTTTACAATAATTTCGTCTCCACTTACTCTAACGGAAATTATATCTCCGCTCTCTGTCTCTGTTGTAATTGTACCATTTCCATCATATTCAAATGGAATTCTTACTGGATCATCTCCATATGTTATTTCTGATGGATAGTTTGGAACAGTTATTTTTGCATCACTATTTCTCTCGACTATCACTTTTACATTCTTAGTTGCATATTTATAGTTATCTGATTCTGGTACTTCTATTACAATATTACATTCTCCTTTTGCTACTGGTGAAACTGTTATTGTTCCATTTCTAACACCATCAACAAAATTCTTAATTACTGCAATATTAGTTTTATCACTTCTAACGCTAGCCGTTACATCTTCTCCTGTGTATTCGAATGTTATATTTCCATTTGTACCATAAACTAAAGTTATTTCTTCAGGATTTAATGTCATCATCCTGTCGGCTTTATTAATCTTCCAATTATGACTTAAGTTTGTTGCATTTTCTATTGTATAGTTATTATTTTTTACACCTGTAATTGTTGCTATATAATTTCCTGCTAAAGTCTCTGTATTACCAGTATAAATTAATCCAATATCATCGCCATTTACAATATTATCTATTGTTGCTGTTATTGTCTTTGCTGTTCCGTCATAAGTGAATTCATCTTGTCCCCAAGTAACAACAATCATTCTCTGTGTTACTTGTACTTCTACTTCCCTGCTTACTGAATTATATTTGCTTGTCTCTGCTGCTGTAACTGTAACTTTGGCTGTTCCAACATTCTTAGGAGTCATCTTTATCTTCTTAGTAGCCTCATCTACTGAAACTTCTACTACATCACCATTACTTGATACAGCTGTTACTGCACCATTTCCATTGTATGTATAAGAAATGTCTTTTGCTAGGTCACCATATATAAAGTCAACTCTTGACTGAATATTCATATCTGCTGTTGCTCTTTCTACGTTTACAGTTATACTAATTTCTGTTGTTGTTCCATCGTAATCTTTGAAGGTAACTTTCATATTTGTTGTTCCGAAATTTTCACCAGTAACAACTCCAGTTGTTTTATTCACTGTTGCAATGTTTGTGTCTTCTATTTCATATATTATTTCTTTCGCTTCACCAGAATATGAAATATTAGCCTTAGCTGTTTCAAATACTTTTACTGTAATTGAATCATCATGAGTTATATTTGAAATTTTATCTACTATTTCTGTAATTTCAATTTGACTGTTTGCTGTTATATCTGAGATATTTCCTGCATTATCTATTACGTAGAAATAATATCTCTTATTTTCAGTAGCTTCATATGTGAAACTATTTCCTGTAAATTCTGTCCATGTAGCTCCTGTTGTACTTTGTGTATCGCTTACATAATATCCATACAATCCACTTCCGCCATAATCAACTATATTTCTAGCTGTAATCGTCTTTGTATTACCTTTTCCTGTTGGAGTAACTACTTCACCAATCACTGGTTTTTCTTTATCGATTTTTATCTCGCAACCAACACTTTCACCAGTTATTGCTCTACCATTTACATCTACGCCAACAAAATATACTTTCTTGTTTATATTATCTTCAAAGTCGATTTTTACTGTGTTTCCGTTTTTAGTCATCTTGTTTGGTATATTGTATGTTGTTTCGCCTTCATATCTGTAGTATACCGCTTCTAAATTCTTAACATCAGCAGATACTTCAATTGTTGCTGTTACTGTATTGTTTGTCCAGTTTCCGCCATATGCTTCATTGCCTTCTGTCAATGTTACGTCAATACCTGCAACTACTATATTAAACTCTACAGTATTTGTTGTTGCTCCATTGTAATTTGAAGATTCTGCAACTTCTGCAACCATATAGTACTTACCAGCTGGTAAGTATGTTGAACTTGTTACCTCGTTCCAATTTTTCTTATCTGCTACATCTCCTGAATAGTAATAGTAAGTTACATTTCCATTTCCAAGGTTACCTTCAACTCTTGGTGTTGGCTTTTCGCCAGCATAAATATAATCTGTCATTACTAATGTTGGGGTTATATCTGCTTTATTGATCGTCCATTCTTTGCTTATGTTTTGACCATTTATAACTGTATAATTATCATTGCTTACACCTGTTGCTTTTGCTGTATATGTTCCAGCATTAGTCTTTTTGTTATCCACATATGCATTAATTTCGACAACATCATTTCCAACTTTATTTGTTATTGTTGCTATTATCTCTTTCTCGTTACCGTCATAAACAAATGTATCATTGCTCCATTCCAAAATTACTGCTCTCTTATTTACTGTAACTGTAATTTGAACTTCTGATGCATCATATTGCTCTGTCTTTTCAGCACTTATTGTTATTACTGCACTACCAGCATTTACTGGTGTTATTGTTATTCTCTTGTCTGTTTCATTTATTGTAACTTTCGCAACATCCTCGTTATTAGATGCTCCTGTAACTTTTCCATTGCCGGCATATTTGTATCCAATATCACTTGCATTATCGCCATATGTAAATACTATGTTTTCAACATCTGGAACGATACTTCCTGTTGCCAAAGATACGTTTACGTCGCACTTAGCTGTTTTTGATTTATAATTTTCTGATTCTGGAATTGTTAAAGTTATTGTTGCTGTGCCAGCTGAAACTCCAGTAGCTTCTATCGTTCCTTTATTTTCGCCATCTTGCAAAGTCACATTTAATACGTTTGTATTGCTGCTTACAACTTCTGCTGTAACATCGTCGCCTGTATAAGTAAATTCTATATTTTCAGGTGTACCAAATATCAAGTTTATATTTGATATTAAATTAATTTCTCTTTCTGCTTTTTCAATAACCCAATTATGTGTTTTTTCTGTCATTCCATCTATTGTATAATTTGGATTATCTAGCGAAGTTATTTCTGCAATATAATTTCCGGCATCAGTCTTTTTGTTATTTGCATAAGTTATATTTACAGTATCATTTCCTACTATATTATTTATTATTGCTATTACTTCTTTTTCTGTTCCATCATATACAAATGAATCTCCACTCCATGTAACTTTAATTACTCTCTTTGTAACTGTAACATTTATAATGATTTCTTTAGCTAGATATTGTTTTGTCTTCTCAGATTTTAATACTAATGTTGTTTCACCATATCCAACAGCATCTACAGTTATTTTATTATCTGCCAATGTTGCTTTTGCTACATTTTCATCTTGTGAAGTTATGCTCAATTTTCCATTTCCGTTATATGATGTTATATTAATTACTTTTGAAGTATCACCATAATTGAAGTTCAATGTGTTTCTATCTATGATTAATGTTGGCTCTATCGCATTTACTTTTACTGTTATTGTCTTCTCATATTTAGTTCCATCGAAATCTTCAATTGTAACTTTAGCTGTTGTTGTGCCTTCTGCAACACCTGTTATAGCTCCTGTTGTAGCATCTATCGTTGCTATCGTGTTATCTAAAATTTCAAATGTTACATTCTTTGGAGTTCCATCATATTTCAAACTTGGTGTCTTTGTTTCAAACACATTCAATTCCAAAGTGTCTGAATTGCCATTAAATTTGATATTCGTTACTTTATCTTGTATATCTACAATATTTGTTGAATATGCCTCTGAAATATTTCCTGCATTATCTATTACCCAAATATGATAAGTATTATTTTCTGTAACTGTAAATTCAAAGCTTGAAGAATTTAAATCTGTCCAAGTTGCATCAGTTAAATCAGCAACTGTATTTATATAATATCCTTTTAATCCACTTCCACCTTCATCTGTTATGTTTGAAACTGTTATTGTCTTAGAATTTGCTTTTCCTGTCGGAACATTTACATTGCCAATTATAGGCTTAATCTTATCAATATTTTCTATTTTGTGTTCAACTGGATCACTATGTCCTACTCCATCTGAATATCTAGCATATAATATTCCATTTGCACTAAATATTACATCTGTTGTCTCTCCTGTTACGGTCGTCCAATTTTCTTTATCTGTTGAATACTGATGAATATATGTTGTATCACCACTCCAATTAATTGTTGCTGTTACATCTTGGTTTGTCCATTCTGTTGGAGTATGTGTAATAGTAATTGCTGACGCATCAATCTTTAAAGTTCTAGTAAACGCACTCTTTGAAGTAACTGTATTATTCGCAACATCTGTAACAACAGTTCTAACTTCATACTCTGTATCAGAAGACAAATTCTTTATTACATCACTTAAATCTGTGGTTGTGTTCCATGTGTTGAAATCGCCGTCGCCACTTAATCTGTATTCATATTTTATGCTCGCTATCGGTACAGCACAAACTTGGTTTGTTGTCACACCGATTTCATGAACACCAGGAACCAATGTAGGTGCAGTATCTGTTGTAGTTGCATCATTCATAACAGTAATTCCAGTTGCAATATCTTTCTCTTCATTTTGATTCAATGCACAATCAGTAATGACTCCAGCTGGAACCATTATTGTAAGAGGACCATTTCCAGTAACATTAGTAACTGTTAATGTAAATCTCTCTCCACTTGTTATATCTTCTTTTGTCAATGTTCTAACAACGCCATCAATAACATTACCATCAACTTTTATTACAAAGCTATCTTTTGTTAGAGTTGTTGTAGCTGAATTGTAATTTGTATCAAAAGACTCAAATGTAAATGTTACCTGTTGACTCTCACCTAAGTAATCTAGTTCCGGATTCTTAGATTTTAAATCTATTGTAGGTTTAACTGTATCAATCATTACATCGCCGAACAATGGATCATACTCTGTTCTACCTATTGTATAAACATATTCGCTCTCATCACCATTTTCAGCAACAGCTTTTATTCTATATTCAAAAGACATGTTCTTAGTAAGTCCAGTATGCATGTGTGGTGAAGTAGCATTATCACTTAATGCTATCCAATTGTTGTCTTTGTTAGAAGCCTCTAATACATATTTTACATTTGTATTTTCTGTATCTTTCCAAGTTATTTTTATCGAATCTATATAATCTCCACTTGTCGCGGTGAAATTTTTAACTGTAGCTACTTCTGTTCTAACAACAATAATATTTGTGCTGATTAAATATTCATCATTACCGTTTTTAGCCAAATCAAATATTTTACCTGTAGGTATTCTTACAGATAGATTTCCATCACCAATCAAATTGTTAAGTTTTAATGTGTATCTTTCTCCACTTGGAATTACGGCTCTTGTCAACTCTTTGTTCACACTTGTAGAAATAGTTCCATTTATTAAAACTTCTACATCTTCTTTAAATAATTTGCATCCATCATTGTAATCATAATTATCATCAGTAACATTGAATGTTATTGTAACATCCGTCAAAGGTCCTACCTTTTCTAACTTTGGTGTTATATTAATGTTATCTATAACTGGCTTAATTGTATCTTTGTTTATAACGTCGTAAATGTCGTCGTACTGAGTAGAACCTTTTGTTACAGTATAATCACTATAAACTCCACTCTCATTATGTGCTCTAATTAAATATTCATAGCTAACATTTTTTCTTAATCCACTATGAAGATACGGAGTAATTGCATTATTTGTTAGAAGAATTTTATCTCCACTCTCATTTATATAAGATAATTCATATTTCATTCCAGTTGTAGTATCCCAAGTTACTGTAATTGTATCTTCAAAATCACCACTAGTAGCAACGAAATTTTTAGGTAGCTCTGGTGGGCCAAGTTTTGCAATTTCTGCACTCACAATATCATCTTGTGTAACAATCAAACTAACTATATTTGAATACATCTTATAATCTACTATAGAAGAATTATATATTTGACATCTAAATTCATAACCACTTATATTATTGCTAACTTCTAAATCATCTAAATTTAATGTCATTTTGCTTGTATCAATTTTTAAAGTATTTGTATTGTATCCTGTGCCCATATCCGAAGTAACATCTTCCCAGAAGTCACCAGATTTATATTGCCATACATATTTAGAAGCGCCTTGTGCTGTCATCTTAAATATTGCTGTATCACCCAATTTGACCTTGGCACTTTGTGGTTCATCAGAAATTCCAAGTTCAAAATATTTCACTTGGCATGACTCTTCGCTAGCAACACTAATCATAACTACATTAGATTTAACAGCATTTTGATCTGCATAGTATGAATTACCAACTAAACATCTAAATTCATATCCAGATAAAGCATATGTTGCCGAAATCGTAGTCAACTTTGAAATTTTTGTATATGTATCTACAGAAGTAATTGAAGAACTACCTACAGAACTTGTCATGCTCTTCCAATATTCATTTTCATTCTCACGATACTGCCAAGTAAATGTCATTTCAGCACCCATGGCCTTAACACTATATGATGCTCTTCCACCGCTTAACACTTTTTGGTCAATAGGCTCTTCTAATATAATTGGTAATTCATATGCTTTAATCGCATTTGGAACTACAACAATAGTAGCTTCATCTGAAATAACTCTATGATGATCAGCAAATACACTACTACCAATTACACATCTAAATTTATATCCACTAACCGCATTCGAAGCACCAACAGTAAGCCTTGATGTATTACCATTACTACTTGTACTGCCAACTGAATCTATCATATCATGCCAATAATCATCTTCATTTGCTTTATATTGCCATGTATATGTTGTAGCATTATCTGCAGAAACAGTAAATACTGCTGAACTACCAAATTCCACTTTCGTTGTTACCGGTTCAGTTAATATAACTGGCACCAATGCAGTTTCAACATTCACAATAATATCATCAGACACACTAGAAATTTCACATGTTTTTCCTAAATGAGAACCAGCAATTGTTAATATACTCTCTCCACTCTCACCCGAAGGTAATATAATTTCATTTGCAGAATTAGTCAAAGTAACTTTCGTTATTCCATAACCATTTTTAGGCACAACCGAAAATCTAAAATTAGTTCCGCTCGCAATTGTTTCTCCATTTGTAATTTTATCTCCGTTAATTTTAATAGCATCAAAATCACCATCGCCACTAAAAGTAACATTTTTAGACTCTACATTTATTAAAATATATGTAGAAAAACTAGTCGCCATAAACTCTATTTCGTTGTTGTTTATATTACTTACCGAAAGAATCTCATAATTTTTCTCATCAATAATATGCAAAAGTGCAAGCATATTTTTAACTTTTATATCAAGATTAGAAATATTAACCTTAACTGATTGTCCAAAATCTTTTGGTTGATACTCTGCATTTTTAGAATTTAAAGAAATATCATAAGCAGCCAAAACATCTTCAGCTTTTATATTGTTAATATGATCTCTTGCTAAAGATATTGCATCTTCTTTTTCTATTTCTTTGCTAGAAACAAAAGCATCTTTAGGCATTACACCTGCAACTTTAACCAAAGTATTATCCTCAGCTAAAATTGCAACTTCTTTATTTTCAACATAATTTGTCAAAGGAAGATTTTGACCGCACAAATCACAAGCCATATCAAAATCCAAATCAACATGGTTTTCACACACTATTAAATTAGGATTTCTGCTGGCAGTAATAAACTTATGCCAGCCAACAGCCAGAGTCGTTATACCAACCGTAAATATCAAAATTAGGCTTACTATAAACGAATTTCTCTTCATATGTGTGCCATCCTTCCTCAAAAATTTTTCTTTAGTTCAAGCTCCGCATTAAGTTGCAAAACAAAGCTATAATCAAAACCACTTACCAACTGAGACTACAACCAATGCTTTGTTTTAATTATAATATATAAAAAAACTCTGTCTAGTCCTTGAAAACGCGCGTGCGGGCGCATTTAGAGGCACAAAACAAAAGTCTAAAATTACGGAAGTACACATAAAAAACATCCAAAAAAGCAGAAAAAGTAAAATGTTAAATTTGCATTAAAAAAATGTTACAAGTATATTAAATGCCTTGTAACATTTTTGTAATATAAAAAATCAAATTTTATAAAACCCATATTGCCGTATGAGTTCAAAAAATAATTAATCAAAATTTATAATGCTATATGATTATCAACAATCAAATTATCTAAAAAAATTTTTGACTTTTTCTCTACTAATTTTCTGTTACTATTCAACCTTAAAAAATCATTTTAAAATGTTTTTATAAAAATTTAGCCTTTAAACACACTAAATAAATTTATATTTAATAGTAGTTCTAAATAGTAACATTTTTCTAACACTTTTAAAAAATGTGTTGTAAAAGTAACAAAAATTGGTTATAATAAAAATATAGAGAGGTTGCAAGTCACAATGTGATTTGCCTAGTGTTAGTAAAAATCACTTCACACGGGTCAAAGGTATGAAGTGATTTTTTTATTTTTATGTCTTGCCTAAGCTGTTTATTTTAATGCTACTTCTTTTTAAAGAATAATCTTTTCAAGAAAATAGCTAATATAATAACATATATTTGCTTCAATTTGTGTTTTTCTTTCGACAAAATTCGATATTAAAATTTACTTTATTTTATATAAATTAATTGCTTTTCTTGGCAAGAAATTTTCTCGAAAACCTAGTGCAACCGGAACACAGTTTATTTTAAAACTGTTCCTTTTATTTTCAACCTACGCAAGCCGACCTGGTGGCCGGCTCGCGATCCTTCTATTCGTGTTTTGCTATAATTCTATCTCCCATGCTCCTATCATATCTTTGCCGGACACTTTGACCTCAGAGCTTAGAGAAACTACAGGGCGGACACCGAAACTCGCTGCCGTTGCCGTGCACACTGCCGTTGCTGTACACACTCCACAAGCTGCCAGAGCCATAGGCAGAAGCAAGAGAGTAAGTTGCTCCGTTCACCAATAGTTTATTATATTTTCCATCACTTAAATTCATTGTTGTTCCTGTTTGCATTTCTGTTAACCCTGTTAGGCCATATATATCTTCTGCTTTCATTGCTCTCACTTGCAATTTTTCTCCACTTACTTTTGTGTATTTGTTATTAAATATCTCTGTTAGTGTTATATATGGTAAAAAGCCTGTTTTTCTATATGTATTATTTTGGTCAGCAGTAAATGGTGTTTCTAAAAACTTGGTTGTTAGATTTTTTACACTTGTGCTTGATGAGTAATAATGATAGTAAGTCAGTGGTACTCCTGCACTAAAAAAGAAGGCTTATTTCCCCAGAGATTAGCCAACTTTATGTTAAGTGTGAATATGTTCAAAATACAATTTTTTCCATTGTTAAAAAGTGAAGAGAGAAACACAAAAGTATAAAATAAAGTGATTTGTATAAAATATATTGATAAATGAAATATAAAATGGTATAATTTATACAAATTCCGAATTGCATTACGAATTTGTATAAAGGAGGTATTATGGCAAACAATTATATTCACAGAACTATTGAAAATAAATTAGAAGAAATGTATAACAATTTTCCAGCCATCTTAATAACAGGTGCTAGACAATCTGGGAAAAGTACAGTTTTGCAATATATGACTACAATCAAGAATCAAACTATTAAAGAAGTAAGTTTAGACGATTTAAATGAACGTATTCTCGCTATTGAAGATCCGGAAACATTTTTAAGAACGCACGGTGTTCCATTGATAATAGATGAATTTCAATATGCACCAAACATACTATCTTATATAAAATTGGCTATTGATGAGGCAAGAAAAAATGAAATGTTTGGAGATGGTAAAAAAGTTGGAACAATGTATTATTTAACTGGTTCTCAAGTTTTTGAAACAATGGAAAATATTACAGAATCTCTTGCCGGTAGAGTTGGAATAATTGATTTATATCCATTATCTACAAGAGAAATATTCAATTCAACTGAAGAAATTTTTATTCCTAACATAGATATTATCCGCAAAAAAGAACCTTTAAAATATGAGTATATGAATAATATTTTCGAAAGAATTTTTAAAGGAAGTTATCCCGAATTATACAAAAACAAAGATATTAGTCTTGAAGCTTTTTACTCATCTTATTTAAGAACATATATAGAAAGAGATATAAGAAAGATTGTCAATATACAAGATGAACCAAAATTTATGAAATTTATATCTAGTTTAGCTGCAAGAACTAGTCAAGAGTTTAACGCATCTGATATAGCAAAAGATATAGGGGTTGATTCAGAAACTGTAAAAAAATGGACTGGAATTTTAGCTAATACTTACATCATTTTTTTACTACAGCCACACATGAATAATAATGTTGGTCGCATTATAAAAAGACCGAAAATCTATTTCATGGACACAGGATTAGCCTGTTATTTAACTGGATATGTAAGTAGTGAAACATTGCAAAGAAGCAGTTATAGTGGTCAAATTTTTGAAACATATATTATTTCCGAAATTATAAAAAGCTACACTAATAATCAAAGAGATCCTAGAAAACATCTATACTATTATAGGGATAATAATGGAAAAGAAATTGATTTATTAGTAATTTATGAAGATAGCATATATCCTGTTGAAATCAAAAAGAATTCAAATCCTACTAAAGAAGCAATTAAAAATTTCAACATTGTAAAGAAATTTGAAATGAATTCACCTAATGGAGTTGTAATTTGTTTAACTAAAAACATACATCCTATTGATGATAAGAATTATATGATACCAATTGAATATATTTAAAATTTTAATGTGGTTCAATACGCAAAATAACAAATTGAGCAATTTGAACATTTACTTAAATTTTTCAAACCAAAAATATCATTTTTTCTTCATTTTTCACATAAAATATGCAATGAGTTGTAATAATATCATTGCCATTTAGAATTTTATACCAACGAGCAAATTAAAGATTTGTCTCAATAGTAATAAAAGCTGTAATCTCCTAATTTATATGACTACAGCTTTTATTAATTAAGAGTAAACTCACAATTATACTGATGGATAATTATTTTGCTATAATTCTATCTCCCATGCTCCTATCATATCTTTGCCCAACACTTTGACCTCAGAGCTTAGAGAAACTACAGGGCGGACACCGATTCTCGATGCTGTTGGTGTAGCTCACATTGCCGTAGCTGCCCACAAACCACACGTAGTTAGAGCTAAAGGCAGAAGCAAGCCAGTAATTTGCTCCGTTCACCAATAATTTATTATATTTTACAGCACTTAAATTCATTGTTGTTCCTATTTGCATTTCTGTTAACCCTGTTACACCATATATATCTTCTGCTTTCATTGCTCTTACTTGCAATTTTTCTCCACTTACTTTTGTGTATTTGGTATTAAATATTTCTGTTAGTGCTATATATGGTAAAAAGCCTGTTTTTCTATATGTACAACCTTGATCGGCAGTAAACGGTATTTCTAAAAATTTGGTTGTTAAGTTTTCTACACTTGTGCTTGAATTACCGTATGTATGATAGTAAGTTAGTGGTACTCCTGCACTAACCAAATTCACTGTTCCAGGTGATGGATTTCCATCTAAGTCAATATTCTTGCTAATTACACGCCATCCCTTTAATGTTGAACCATTAACATTATCATAATAAACTGGATAATTAACATAATCGCCTATTTGCGCTTTATCAGCTAGTAATGGTAGTCCGGTCAGCTGTGGTTGTCCACACTGCATACAAGGTTATGGGATTTATTGTTGAATTTCCAAAAACTGCTGATGGAATTAACCCACCTTGCTCATACGTTGCAGCTGTTGCATTAGGATTTGTACTCCACCCCAAAAAGAAATGTCCATCCCATTTTGGTACTCGTGATGTCAAATTAAGTGGCATTCCAAAATATCCCTTTTGATCAGGAGGTACTTCTACCACTCCATCACCATTAGCATTAAATGTTATTGTGTATTCAGTATTTCCTCCGCTAAATATTGTTGAAATATTATCATATTTATCTTTAAGCACAAGATAAAATACATTTTTCCCTGTTGTATCTGGAAGAGTAACCGTCTCTACCATTCCTGTTGTGTAATCTTTCCATACGCTATCATCTAAACGAGTAGATTTATCTATTGGCGATGTGCTGAGATAATATTTGATTTCACTATCTTTACAAGTATCATCCTTAGCATATATTCTAAGAGTAACTTCATTTCTAGCCACATAATTAATATTATTTACTTCTGTTGCACCTTCTACAACTAGTTTGCCAAATGGTGGTGTCACATCTTTAATAATAGTGTCACTTGCATAAACTGAACTAGTGGCAGCCAATAAACAAGCACTACCCAAAATAAATTTTAATAAAAAATTCTTTTTCATTTAATTTGCTCCTTTCGAAGAAAACTTATATCGCTTACAATTATTATAATATAAATAAAAAAAGTGTCTAGTAGCATTGAACTTGATAAAACAAGCTTTAAAAGCAATAATTTCAAAAAATGTCTACGGAAATAACTATCGAAACACTGGGAAATATGTTTATTAAATTTATGTTACAAAAATATTACAAAAATATTAAGAAACAAATATATATTATTATATTAACTATCTTCTTTAAAAGATTATTCTTTAAAAAGAAATAGCATTAATATACACAGCTTAGGCAAGACATAAATAAAAAAATCACTTCATACATTTGCTCCGGATTGAAGTGATTTTTCATTTTTAACAGGGCAAATCACCATTGTGACCTGCAACCTCTCTATGTTTTTATTATAACCAGTTTTTGTTACTTTTACAATACGTGTTGCACGTTTCTGCTCTGTGCAGTCCCCTTTTACCTATATATCCTATAGTCCAAGTCTGGAAAGATTAAATCTTTGAAGTGAATATCATTTAAATATTCTTCGTTTATTTCATCTTTGTCTATCATGTCTGCAAGTGCATTAAATCTTCCTATATGGTCTTTTACTCTTTTATGTGCATACTCTACCATTGTGTTTGTTGTTATTATGAATGGCCAATCACTACTTTGTGCAAGTAATAATTCTCTTCCACATTGGTCAAGTGCTCTTTTTTGTAATGGATGCGGATTTTGATATGTGTTTGCTAAGTAATGCATTCTTTCTGCTGCTCTATGTAAATGTCTATAAATATAATCGTTTCCTGGGTTTAACCATACTTCGTTATATCCATGTGCTCCCCATGTTGATATTGCCGGTGCACATTCCTGAACGTTTGGATATTTTTCCAAATATTCGCTTGGTGTTATTAATTCAAATGTGTCTTGGTTGTGATATATTTTTTTGAACAATACATATAACCAATATGGTCCTTCGTACCACCAATGTCCGTACAATTCAGCATCGTATGGACATGTTACTATTGGTGGAACTTTCATGTTTTTTGCAGCATTGCCTATTTGTTCTACTCTTGAATTCATAAAGTGGTCCGCTTGCATTTCTGCTACCGCTTTTGCTTTGCTATCGTTATAATATTGTTTCTCGCAATCTTTTCCTGTTATTCTATGATATTTTATTCCTGTGTCTACTCTGTGTCCACTTTTTGATACATATGGTTTTATATAATCCCAATCTAATTCGTATCCTATGTCTTTATAGAATTCTCTGTAATTATAATCTCCTGGATATCCGCAAATAGAACTCCATACTTGTTTTGAGCTATCTAAGTCTCTTCCAAATGCGACTAATCCATTTGGTGACATTATTGGTGCTAATGTTCCGTATAGTGGTTTTGGTTCTGCATATGTTATTCCATGAGTTTCTAGTATTACATATTTTATTCCGTATTCTCTAAGCACTGGTTCTAATTCTGGTATGTATGCACATTCTGATAGCCACATTCCTTTTGGTGCTCTTCCAAAACGTTTTTTGTATACGTCTACACCTGTTGCTATTTGTGCTTTTACCGCACATGGTTCCACATTTAATAATGGTAAAAATCCATGTGTTGCAGGACAACATATTATTTCTATCACGCCTATATCTTGCAAGTGTTTGAATGCACTTACTATATCGCAATTTAATTTTCTTTTATATAATTTATAAAATTCTTTGAAGTTATAGAAATACATTTTTGCTAAGTCATTTAATTCTTTATTATCTTTTGTTCTCCTTATTTCTTTTCCTGCTAAACGTATTCTTTCTAACAAATATTTTAGATATCTATGTCTTAATATATCATCATCAAGCATCGTTATCAATGGTGCTGTGATGTTCATTGTTACTCTAAATTTTACACCTTCATCTACTAGTTTTTGAAAGTATATTAAAAGAGGAATATAAGTTTCAGATATAGCTTCAAATAGCCATCTCTCCTCTATATATTCCTCACTCTCTGGATGTCTTACATACGGTAAATGTGCATGTAAGACAATATTTAAATATCCTTTTTGAGCCATACTTACCCTCCTATTTATTGTTATATCTGCTTAATGAACTTACGCTGTCATCCGTTGAGAAAGATAGTCCGTAATAGTCTTGTCGATTTCTAACATCGTTTTGTCTTGTACGATAAATTGTGAACTTGTCTACAGTATCCATTCTTATGCAGTTCCTATATATTATCTCTTCCGAATCTTTGTCATATACAGGCATACTTCTCGGAATTTTTACTTGGTTTGATTCGTATATACTAACAAATTCATTATTTGTTCTTCTTCCAAGTTCAACTTTGTAATTGCAATTTGCATCTTTTACATCTATATAATAACTCGTTGCAAATGGATCTATTTTCATCTCATATGAATAACCCATAGTTGTGTTTGTTATTTTTAATATGGGTGTGCATATGTTGTAATTAACATGCTTATTGTTATCAAAGTTTTTGATTGTGTTATCCGAAACCTCCCAATACACATACATGCGTGTTGGAGACTGTACAAGTAATCTTACAACTGTTTCATTATATTTAGTTGGTAAATCGTAATACTCATTCTTTGGTGTATACAATTTTGTACATCCTCCTTTTTTCTTTCGTTTAAAGCTAATTTCTCTATATAAGATAATTCTACTAAAATATGATATCTTAACTTGAAAATTTTTTCAATAGTATTTGAAAAAATTTTCAAACATTTTTTGAAAGGACTTTGATTGTTGTTGAAAGCAACCAAAGTCCTTCAATTTATTTGTTTAATTCTTTTAAATATTTCATCGCCAACTTTCTTGTTTTTCCGTCTTGAATTTTTGAAGTTAATGTTTCAAGTGTTCCTAATTGTTGTGTATTCATTATTTCTACTAAAGCTTCTAATTCTATTTCCTGTTCCAACGTCAAATTGGTTATTTTTGATAACAATTTCAATGCTTGTTTTGGCAATGTGTTTGCAATTATTACAATTACTGGTGCTGGCAATAGCTGTTTGCTTTCTTCATTTTTAAAGTAATCGTCTTTTAATGTGCTTCTTGCTTTATTGAAATTATTTATTATTAGTTTTTCATAAATCAATTTAATTTTTATTTTTATTAAATCTTCTTTATTTAAACCTTTATTTTTCTTACCAACATTCTCATTTGCTCTCTCAATTGCGCTTGTTACACATTCTATTTCTTTCTCTACTTTTCCTTTCTCGCAAATATACATTGCTTGTTCTGTTTCTGTTATTGCATTGTTTATAAAGTAGTCGGCACTTAATACAGCCCTTCTTTGTTGTAAATTGCTAAAGTTGATATCTTCCAATTCCGGCTCTGTGATAGCTTCATATATCTTCAATATCTCTCTTCCACTCTTATCATTTTCTATTAATGAGTTTAATTCACTTTGTACAATTTGTTTTTCTTGATTCATTAATTCTGCAATTTCATTTTCTAAATTGTCATAATTTACGTTTGCACAATTTGATATTGCGGAATCTAACTTACTCATTATTTGTTTGTTGCACTCGTTTATTTTTATTATTGCTGTTTTTTCAGCATTCGTAAGTGAAATATTTTTCGTTAATGTCTTTAAATTGTCCGCCTCAAATTCAACTTCTTGTTCTTTTTGTGTTTGTTTCTTTTGTTCTTCTTCTTTTTTCTGTTCTTGCTGTGCTTCTGCAACTAGTTCTTTGTCTATAAATTTTTCGACTTCCGGATTATAATATGGTTTATTTTCTTCCTGCTTTTCTATTTCTCTTTCTTCTTTTGTGTATACTTGTGTTATCACATTTTCTGACACATTTTCTGATACAACAATGATGCTAGGTTCATTATAACTAAACCTCCAAATTTCATTTGCATCATATATTACTCTCGTTGTGTTTTTAGGTTCAAATCTTGTTCCGACTTGCACCTTTATTCTAGAATCTTCTTTTATTGCTTTTCCGTCTTTTGTTCTATATTTTACAATTACTTGAACTTTCTTTTCTTGATATGTGACATTGATAATGTTATTTATGCTTCCGACAGTTAATTTGACTGGCTCGACCATTGCAAATACCCATTTTCTATTATTTTCGTCTATTATTTCATCTTTTATTTCTGGCACAAATTCTTTTCCAACTTTCATTTGAATTATATCAGACTTGAATATATTATTACCGTCCATATCTTTATATCTTATTGTTACCTCTGCCTTTGCAACTTCATATACCATCGAAACAATGTTTTGTCTTTCATCTTCCATTATTCTTATCGAATCTATATCTTTACTTATAAGTTCCCATTGAATACCGTCTTCATCCTTTACAAATTGCGCCGGTATTGGATCAAACATTGTTCCTACTTGTAGTTGTTTTACATCGTCTGGTTTTATTTGTTTTCCATCTATTGTTTTGTATTTTATGACAGCATTACTATAAACAGCTTCGTACGTCAATTCAAATAAGTTAGGTGATTCTAGCGCTCCTACAGGTATTTCTTTTATCTTCGACTCCTCCGGATTAATCTTTACAAACTTAAATAATCTAGATTGATCATCAGTCATTTTTTCATTTATATCAGGCGTGTATTCACTTCCAAGTTGTGCTTTTACTATAACATCTTTTACTATTTGTTTGCCCTGCAAGTTTACAAACCTCAACACCGTATCTACTTTTAATGGAATATATATTACTTCTATAATGTTTAGAGATTCGTCTTCTTTTACTTCAAGACTATTAGTACTCTTAGCTTTATATTCCCAAACTCTTCCTTGATAATCTTCTATAATATTTTCTACCTCTGGGCTATATGAGCTACCAATTTGAACAAGCTTTCTCTTTGGCGAGCGTAGTCTATTTCCGTATTCATCGTGATATTTATATGTTACTAAGGCTTTTTCTTCTTCGTATGCCAATACGATTACATTTTCTTTTTCATTATGACCAACTTTTATGCTCGGCTTACTGTTTGGATTATAAACCCATTTTACATTTTGATTGTCTACGATTGTATCTATAATCTCCGCCTCATATATGCTTCCTATTTGTGCTTCCACCACTTTTTCTTGTTTTACTGGTCTACCTAATGGTTCTTGATATTTTATTACTACCTCTATTAACGATGGTCTATATTTTAAATCTATATGATTTTTCTTTTCATCTCTTTCAATATATACAGATTCATTTTTCGATTTAAAGTTTCCAAATATTTTTGTTTCTTCTGCTAGGCCGTACAACCATTCTTTATCTTCTTTGTCTATAATTGTATTTTCTATTTTCGGTTTGAATGTTGTTCCAACTTGTTCTTTATATATTGTTTCTTCTATGATGTCATTTCCATTTTCTTCTTTGTATCTAACTGTCACATTTACTTTTAACGGTTCATATTTTATATTGATGACATTTTGACTTTCTTCTCTGTTTATTTTTAATTTTTCATCGTATGAATCTGGTAACTTCCAACCAAGTTTTGTTTTTTCGTCTATTATTTCTTTTACTGGATTTGGTCGATAGATGCTTCCTATTTGTGCCTTTTCAAGCGTGTCCTTCTTTATTCCTTCATTTAATATACTAAAGTATTTTAGCGTTACACCAACCATTTCTTTGTCGTACCAAATCTTAACTGTGTTCTGCTCTTGGTTTTCATTAGTTGTTATCTTTTCTTTATCCACACGATTTAAGATCCATGCTTTTTCTTCTTCATCAATATAATTGTTTTCATATGGTATAACAAATATCTCACCAACTTGTTTTGAAAATACCTTTTCTTTTGCTATTAAACTTCCTTCTTCATCAACTAAATGTACTTTTATATCACTCATCAATTTTGTGAATGTGATTTTTATTTCATTTTCTTTTTCATTTTCTTTAACAATTATCTTTTCAGCGGATATTTTATTGTATACCCATATTTTATTTTCTTTATCTGTTAATCTCTCTATTATTTCTGGCACAAATTTTTTACCTGCTTGTAGCTTTATCACCTTTTCATCCACAATATCTTCATCATTCTCATTTACGAATCTCATATGTATATTAGAAATTAATGGTTCATACGTTGCCAACGCATTATTTTCTTTTTCTTCAACATATTTATTATCTATTTTTATTGAACGATATTTCCAAACAAGTCCGGTATCATCTGCAAATTTAAGGATTGGATCTATTCTTATTTCTTTTCCTATTTGCACATCTTTTACAGAATCTTCTCTTATTTTTTGATTATCTTGGTTTTGATATTTTAATATAACTTTTGATGTATCCTGTTCGTAATTCAAGACTATTATATTTTCTTGTTCATTTTCTTTTGTTACTATTGATATATTCTCATCACCAATATATTTCCAACGCCATTTATTTGAATCTAAAACCTTGCTTTGTATGTTAGGAATATATATTCCTCCAAGGCGTACTGTTGTTATAGTATTATCTATTATAGGCTTGCCTGATTTTATATCTATGTGTTTTACCAATACCTTTGCTTTAACTTCGCCATATATCAATTTTACATAATTGTTATTTTCTTTCACAATTAAGTTTTTAGGCTCACTAGATTCTATCATCCAACGTTGACCTTTATCATCTGTTATTCGCTCAAATATTTTCGTTTCTAGCTTAGCTCCAATTTGCCAGTCCACTTCTTGATCAGCTTTCAACTTGTTATTGTAAGCATCATAAAAGGCTAAAGTAACTTTTGTGTTTTCTTTGTCGTAATATATTGAAAATACATTTTCTTCTTCATATCTCTTAGCAACAAATTCTTCTATTTTATCTAAATCTATTTTCCATTGCTTACCGTCATTTGATGTGAACTTTTCTATAGGTCTATCTTTATATGTTGAACCAACTTGCATCGTTTTCTTCTTCGGTTCCATTAATTCATTTGATTCCGAATCCATATATTTTATTGTGATTGTTGTCATTAATGGTTCGTATTTTAAGATTATCACATTTTCAACTTCAAGACTTTTTACAACGATTTTTCCGCCATTGTCAACGCATTTCCACATCTTTTGATAATTATCTGTAATTTCGTCTAAGCTTTCGGAATTAAACATCTCGCCAACTTGTGCACTTTCTATTTTGTCGCTTTTTATTGGTCTATTTTCCAAGTTCACAAATTTAATTGTGACATTTGCTAAAACAGGTTTATATATTGCTTCCAAAATGTTATTTTCTTTTTCTGCTTTTACTACTATTTCTTTATTTTTTTGTTCAGTCTTAATTTTCCATTCTCTACATTGATAGTCTGTAAGTTCATCATCAAAACTATACGAAAAACTTTTTCCTATTTGCATTAATTCTATTTTGTCATCAGTAAGCTTTATACCAGATTCATTTTTCATTGTTATTGTTACCGGCACTTTTGCTTCTGTATAGTACAAATCGACTTCATTTAACACATTTGGTTTTGCTAAAATATTTATATCTGTCCCTTCTACATAGTTCCAACCTAAGCCCTCTTTACTAAGTAAATATTTTGGAACATCTATTAAATATTTTTTATTGGCTGCAACTGTACTTCTTTTGCTTTCAATAAGTTCCTCGTTTGTATTTTTATTTAAATATCTTATTAATATATCTGTTCTTTCAATGTCGTATACTAGTATAACTTTGTTTTTATCTTCGCTATCTTTAGCTATAAGTTTTGAAGGTCTTGAAAATTTCAAGTGCCATTCATCTTTGTCATTTGCTATTATTGTTTTTTTGCTTTCAAAATCATATGTTTCTCCAACTTGAATTATTTCCTGTTTATCGTCTGCAATCTTTTTACCTTCTCTATTTATAAATGAAAAAGATACTCTTGTAAATCTTTCTACATATTTAAGAGTAATTATATTTAAGTTCGGATCACTATTAATTATTAAAGGATCCACTCTTACCTGCTCTGCTCTCCATTCTTTTCCGTTAACATCGTTTATTATCGGAATTATTTCTGGTGTAAAGTTAGAATTCGGTAATAGATTTCCTATTTTGTTTTCTTTTAATATTTCGTTTTTAGAATTAACATATCTAACTGTTACATATGTAGAACCAGGATGTGACGTTCCCCCTTCAATGTATCCGTTTTCTTTTTGGGTTTCAAATCCATACATTGAGGATGTTTCTTTCATAGATTCTAACGTGAAATTCAAACTAGTTCCATTATACATACACACTGATGTGCTTGGTTCCTTTGGCACATACACATATACTTCAACACTAGGGATTGGCAACTTGTCTGTTTCTGCTTCGTCCGTATCATGATATAGATATGCAAGTAGATTTGGAACTCGTCCAGCGTCTATAAAGGTTTCTTTTCTTATTATTGCTGTTGGAGCATTAACATTAAAATCTGCAATAGATTGACGCTTTACACTTTCTCCTTTTTCGTCTGTGTATTCTAGCTTCGTTCCAATTCTAGTCAAATCTTCTATTATGTTTTCTGATATTTTATATTTATAATCTCTACCTAGATTGTCTTCCAATGATATATATAATTTTTCTTCAAATTCTTTTGGATCAGATAAAAATTTATATCTATATGCTATTGGAATTATTACATCATCTTGTTCTAATCCTTCTCTTATTACATTTGTTGTTGGATTAACCAATTCGATATTTAGTGACTTTATTACTTCGCTTATGTAGCCACTATAGTCTTCTGTAACATGTTCTGTTCTTCTCAATGATTTCGCTACATCATCAATTATCATTTTTACTTCTACAGAATTCTTTTTCATTTCCGAATAAGATGTATACTCATATTGCTTATTAGCCGTAAATATAGATATTTCTTCTTGCCTTTTTCCATTATCTAATAACCAATAATACGATATATTGTTTAGCAAAAAGTCTGTTTTTATTGGTATTTCATCAAGTCGTATATATGGATCATTGCTACAAACTCCAGCAACCACTCCATTTCCTAATCTTCTTAAGTTCGGTTCTCTTTCATATATTTCTATTCTATTTGTTCTGTTATTTATAAATCTCAATGAGTACGTTGTTATATTTTCGGCATATTTATCTGGGTCATCATACATCTTTAATCTTGGATTTATATTTTTTACTATCATTTCGTCTATTACAAAATCAGAAATCAACATTGTCAAAATTTCTTCTGTTTTTTGAGTTTGCAATCTTCTGTTTCTATCGAACGCTTCTTTATATTCTAAAGTAACACTGTCTCTTTCTTTTCTATAAACATCTTCATATGTTCTACCTTCATTTATTGCTTGTGTTCTTTGATTTGGCGAATATATATATATTTTTACTTTGAAATCATTAGAAACAGTTATAACTGCGTTCCTCTTCGAAAGGGAATAATCTGCAACTGCAAATCTTGTTTTGAAAGCAGTTTCTGCAGACACAGTGTGTATATCTCCTTCTAGTAAATCACTATATATGTAGCTATTATTTATATTCAAAAAAGCTCTAATGATTTCAACACATGGTTCCTCATACTGATACACATCAATATACTTTGAATAATCATCTACATCATTCAATTTGTTTTCTATCAATGATATATCCATTTTAGAAATTACAGTATTTCTAACACTTTCATTGTAACCCAATGTTTCCAATTTTTCATTCAGAGCTTCTACTAGCGTATTCATATTTTCACCTCTTAAATTTTTATCTTACGTACCTACTAAACATATATAATTTATTATATAATACTCAAAAAATTTTTCAATAGTTTTCGTTCAAAACAAGCGCTTCTTTTCGACTTTGACTTTTGCATAAATATAAAAAGACATCGTTCATGTATTTATACATTGAACGATGCTTTTTCTTATTCCATTTCTCCTATCTCATTTGCTTCTTTAGTGTTTCTCGTAACTTCTGGTCTAATCATTTCTGCCTTTTCTCTTATTTTATCTGTCACATTTATAATGCCATCAGCAAGACCGTTTCTCATCTCATTAACTTTGTTTTGAACATGTTCTGTGCCCATTCTGTATGCTACGTTTGCTTTATCCGCCAAACTTATAACTCCATATGCAACACCACCAGCAACTCCTACCGCTACATCTCTTGCGCCGTATGCCACTCCAACAGCTTTATCTTTCACTACTGTTGCTCCATATACTATTGCATCTTTTGTGCCTGTCGCTATATCCACAGCTTTATCTTTTACTGCCGTTGCTCCATATACTACTGCATCTTTTGTACCTGTCGCTATATCTACCGCCTTATCCTTTACAGCCGTCGCTCCGTGTACTATTGCATCTTTTGTACCTACCGCTATATCCACTGCCTTATCTTTTACTAATGTTGCTCCATATTCTATAGCCTCTTTTGCTCCAAGCAGAGTTTCAACAGTTACATCTTTCGCAATCCACAAGGCATCTCTGCTTTTTCCAGTAATTTCTTTTACTTTATATTCAAACTTTTCTCTCGCATTCTTCATTTTTTCAGGAACTTGGTTTGCATATGATGTTATTGCATTCATTGCAGGAGTTAAAAATTGTTCTTGAAACTTCTTTTGTCCATTTATTGATTTCAATAATCCTTTTGAAAAGAGTCCCCTTACTTTATCTAAAAGATTATTACCTTTTACTAGTGCCAACTCTTGTTTTTTAATCTTTGCCGCATCTTTACATTCTTTTTTAAAATCTTTTTCCATTTTTTCTGATAGTTCTTCTAATTTTTCTACTTTCTCATCAGCTTTATTATATTCTTCTTGTAATTTTTCCAATGTTTCATCGAACGGAACCAACTTTTGGCTATAGTCCTCTTCCATTTCCTTAATTTCTTTTTCCAAAAATTTGCATTTTTCCGTATATTCGGCCGATTTTTCAAAATCATTCTTTTTCATAGCATTTATTGCTTCTTTTTTTGCCTTTTTAAGTTCGTTCTCTTTTGCCTCTCTTTGTTCTTCTGGCTCTTTTACATTTTCTCTGTTCTCATAAACTTCTGATATTTTTTCGCTCCATTTATCTCTTTCTGCCTCAGCCTCTGTTCTTTCTTGTTCATTTGCGACAATTCTCGTTTCATATTCTTTACGTAGCGTTTCTAATGAACTTCTATATTTTTGTTCTATTTGCCTTACTCCGTTCCTTGCGTTGTCATATTTTTGAGACGCATCTCCTAGGTTAACTCCAAATTCTCTTGCCGTCTCAATACAAGTTTCTTTTAATATTTTTGCACCATCAATAACATTTTCTTTAGCTCTTGTACATTCATATGCTACCTTTACTTTCGTATATAGCATTACCATTTCTTTTAATTCTTTTAGTAAACCACCAATACTTTTTTGATTTCCGTTATCTTTCATCCGTATTCACCTCTTCTTTATCATTTGTTTTATATATGCCATTCAATATTTCAATTTCTTTCTTTTTCATGTCCTTAGCATTACCTATTCTCATCATTAGTTCTTTCAATTCGTCAGCATTCATTTCATCTAGATTATACATTCTTCCTTCAAACATCACTATTCCGAATTTTTTATCCATTGTATTCACTCCTTTTACTTTATTTTACAATAACGTTTTTGCATTTACAACACTTTTATATTATTATTTTTTGACAGGCTCATTTATATATTTTCAGAATAAAATATTTTGAATAAATATTCCTGTTTTGTTCATACTGTAATTGAATACTTTTGTTATGAGGTGTGGCTTTGCAACCAAAAAAAATTATTATTAAAACTTTGTATAAAAAATTGAATATTGATTTTTGCAACACTTTAAAAGAATATCCTAGAATCAAGTTTTTTAGTAAAAAAATAAATGGACAATATATAACAACAATTAAATGTTCAAATTACTATAATGATGGTTTGCAAGGAAATAATGTTTATGGCAGTTATGTGTATCTATACACTTCTATATCTTTAATTCTTAGTGAACTAATAATTAAATTTTTCGAATCGCACTTTATTACTTTTTTGATTAATGATTATTATTTTTATTTTTCAAATACTGAGAAAAACAGGATTAAAAATATTTCATCGATTATGCTGGATTTGAATTTTCCATCTGATAGTTCTAGAAAATTATATCTTTACAAAAAAGATTTAATTTTAAGCAGATTGCTTAATAATTTTAGGCACTGCAATCATCTATCAATTGAGGGTTTTGCCAACTTTAATTTGGATAATTATTTTTCTTTTCTTGACGATGTTATAGAAAAATCTGCACATGTATATTTTTCAAACTCTGATCCCGGTCTTTTGATAAATTTTATATTGAATAATTTTTTTAAATGATATATATTATATTTGAATGTTTTTTATGTTTTACAAAGGAGGAAATTAAAGTGTACTTATTTGGAAAAATAACTGTTAAACCACAGTTGCCAGAAAGAATTTCAGAACTATCTAATTTGGCCACAAATCTTTGGTGGTCATGGAATACATATTCACTTAGACTTTACGATTATATTGATTCTAATTTATTTGAGAAAGTAAATAAAAATCCTATTAAATTTCTTTCTCTTATTAACCAAGAGCGTTTAGATGAGGTTGCTCATGATGAAGAATTTTTGAAGGATTACGATATGGTTATCGATAATTTTAAAAATTATCTACACACCGATAATACATATTTCAACAATCATTTTCCACAAAACAAAAACGATATAATAGCATATTTTTCAGCGGAATTTGGCCTTGATGAAATCTTGCCAATTTATGCTGGTGGTCTTGGTATCTTATCTGGTGATCATTGCAAATCTGCAAGTGATTTAGGATTACCATTCGTTCCAGTTGGTCTACTATATAAACAAGGTTACTTTAATCAATTCATAAACAAAGATGGCAACGAACTTTTCGACTATTCACCTAATATCATTGAGGATTTACCTATACTTCCTATTCGTGACGAAAATGGTAATGAACTTATTATTCCAGTTGAGTTTCCAGGAAGAATAATTTATTCAAAGGTATGGTGCATAAACGTTGGACGTGTCAAACTTTATCTTTTAGATACTGATATAGATTTGAACTCTGCTATGGATAGGCAACTTACATTAAAGCTTTATGGTGGAAATCAAGAAATGAGAATTTCTCAAGAAATCATTTTAGGTATTGGTGGAATGCATCTGCTAAAAACGTTAAACATTCACCCAACTGTTTATCATATGAACGAAGGACATTCTTCTTTCGTCACATTAGAAGTTATAAAAAATTTTATGAGGGAAAAACATGTGTCTTTTGCTGTCGCTAAAAAAATGGCCTCTGCTTGTACAATTTTTACAACGCATACACCAGTTCCAGCTGGTAATGATATATTCCCTATTGATTTAATAGATAAATATTTTACTAGTTATTGTGCAGATTTAGGAATTAGTCGTCAAGATTTCTTAAATCTTGGTGCCAAAAAAGAAAATTCTTTTAATGATGGTTTCAACATGGCTGTACTCGCTTTAAAAATCGCAGGTGCTAAGAATGGTGTTAGTAAATTACACGGCGGAGTTTCTAGACAATTATTTGCCGAACTTTGGCCAAACACTGCAGTTGAAGAAATTCCTATCACTTACGTTACAAACGGCGTTCATACTTGTACGTGGCTTGCGCCTACTCTTAAGGAATTGTATAATGCCTACATGCGTCCTTTCTGGCAAGAAAAGACTTATGATTTAGAAGTATGGAACGACATTGATAACATTCCTGATAAAGCTTTATGGGAAGCACATATGGTTCAAAAGAAAAAACTTGTTAATCTCGTCAGAAAGAATTTGAAAGCACAAAAAGTTAGAAATGGTGCTCCGATTGATGAGATTAACGATATCGATAAGATGCTTGATCCAAAAGCTTTGACAATTGGTTTTGCTAGAAGATTTGCCACATATAAACGTGCCGATTTAATTTTTAGAGATTTAGAAAGAATAACAAAAATATTAAACGACCCTCAAAGACCAGTTCAAATTATTTTTGCTGGTAAACCACATCCTGCTGATGTTCAAGGGCAAGAATTAGTAAAGAAAATTTATGAGATTTCTCAAATGCCTCAATTTAAAGGCAAAGTATTTATTCTTGAAAATTACAATATGTATGTTGCTAGATATTTAGTAAGTGGTGTTGATGTATGGCTAAACAATCCTCGTCGTCCACTTGAAGCTAGCGGTACGAGTGGTGAAAAAGCTGGCTTAAATGGTGCTATAAACTTTAGTATTCTTGATGGTTGGTGGTACGAAGGTTATGCTGGAAATAATGGTTGGGCAATTGGTGATGACACTGAATATACTAATTATGAACTTCAAGATACAGCTGATTCACAAAGTATTTATAACGTATTAGAAAACGAAATTATTCCTCTTTATTATGAGAAAGACACTGATGGTGATGGACTAAATAATAAATGGATCAAAAGAATGAAAAATTCTATAAAATCTGTTGGTGGCATTTATAATACAGGTAGAATGATTGTTGATTACTTAGATAGATTGTATGTTCCACAAATGAATAGAATTGACGCTATAAAAGATCATCCAGAAAAAGTTGAAGAATACTTGGCGTGGGAAAATGATATACGTAGCAAATGGAGTAATATTAAAATCACTCCTGTTGGAAATTTAGATGAGTTACTTGTTAAAGCTGGTAATCAAATCGATATGACATGCAAAGTTTACCTTGGTAACATATCTCCTGACAGTGTTACTGTTGAGGTATACTCTGGAAAGATTGATTCAACCGGAAAAATGAGTGATACAAACTTTAAAGAAATGAGCTTAGTAAATACTCTTGAAAACGGCGAATACGAATATAACACTGAAATGGTTATTAATAATGGCGGAAGTTACGGATATACTTTCAGAGTTCTACCAAAGCATGATTTATTAATCAATAAACACGATTTGTCTTTATGTTGCTGGCTAATGGGTTAATTTTATACGTGAGGCATAAAGTTTTTATTGCCTCACGCTTTTAATATTTATTATATTTAGAAAGGAATTGGTTTATTATGAAAAAAACAAAGATTGTTTGTACTCTTGGTCCTGCGGTTGACGATTGCAAAACACTATCAAGACTTTGTGTTTCGGGTATGGATGTTGCCAGATTTAATTTTTCGCATGGGGATTATTCTGAACAACAAAAAAGAATTGATATGTTTAAAGCAGTTCGTGAGGAATTAGGTCTTCCTATCCCTATGATGCTTGATACAAAAGGTCCGGAGATAAGAATTGGTACATTTACAGATGGAGTTGCTATATTAAATGATGGCTCTTTATTTACATTAATGCATGATGTTTGCGAAGGAAATTCTTCTATGGTATATGTAAATTATGAACACCTATATGAAGAAGTTTTACCAGGAAGCATTATCCTTATAAACGATGGAACAATACAACTTGAAGTAATTGAGATTCAAGATAAAAATATTAAATGTAGAATTTTACATGGTGGAAAATTAACTAATAGGAAGAGCGTAAACGTTCCCGGATTAAAATTGAATCTTCCACTTTTAACTGAAAAAGATAAAAATGATATCCTATATGGTGTTAAAAATGGTTTTGATATAATTGCTGCATCTTTCGTAAGAAAGCCTGAAGATATCCTTGCAATTAGGGAAGTTCTAAAGGAAAACAACGCTGAAAATATCAAGATAATCTCTAAGATAGAGAATCAAGAAGGCGTTGACAATTTCGATGAAATACTAAATGTTTCAGATGGAATTATGGTGGCACGTGGTGATTTAGGGGTTGAAATAGCTATGGAAAAAGTGCCGATACTTCAAAAGATATTTATTAATAAATGTAATAAACAAGGCAAAATAGTTATTGTTGCCACTCAAATGTTAGAATCTATGACAAACAATCCAAGACCTACTAGAGCTGAGGTTAATGATGTTGCAAACGCAGTTTACGATGGTGCAACAGCAATCATGCTTTCAGGTGAAGTTGCTGCCGGAAACTTTCCTATCGAATCAGTTAAAACAATGGCTCAAATCGCTAAAACGGTTGAAAATGAGATTGATTACTGGGATAAATTCTCTAGTGCTTCTCAGGAGTCTTTAATAGGCAAACGCAGTAACCTTATAATTGGACACACCCTTTGTGAAGTTGCTATGCAATCAAACGCAGATGCTATCTTCTCACTTTCTGCTGGTGGACATACCCCAATGGCTATCTCTAGCTTCAAACCACAGTGCCCAATATACGTTATAACACCTAATGTATCAACAGCTAGACAATTAAACGTATCTTGGGGCATCACACCTATATTAGTAAAAGAAAGTCCTAATCAATTTGATATGATAAATGAAGGTTTGAAAATTGCCAAAGAAAATAACTATATTTTTGAAGGTCAAACTATAGTTATTGGTGAAAGTGATACTTACACAACGGCAAACAATTTAAATGTTTCTATAAGTAAAAATATTGGTGGAATTTATGTAGTATAAATTTAATACTTCTCCTCTTTTCTTTTAGATAGGTGGTGTTTTTTTACATAATATTGACTATTTTTCATTATGATGCTAGAATGTACGAGTATTATGAAAATTACCTTTTAGGAGGACGATTATGAAAGAGCAATCCGCTAGCATCACGCAACTTTACTTACTCAAGGAGTTGGAAGTCAAAAAGATTGGAGATGATTCTTTTGTTGCTGTATTTCCTCCAATGGACGATGCAATGCTTAAACAGATTCTTCCAATCATGGATTCTATCGGTGGTCGTCTAGATGAAGAGCAAACATATTTTGCCTTTAAAGAGAACCCTATGCCCAAAATCGAGGTGTTGTTAAAAGAACGCATCTACACTGTTGACGACACAAAGTTTAATGGCTACTGACGTTATAAATTTATGCGGAAAAGAACTACTGCTCAACTTGAAAGCAGTAGTTCTTTTTATTATTTATTTTTATTACATTCACACGAATTTGTTGTCGGTGTCTCAACAACTTTTTGACAATTACATGTATTTTGTAATGTTACATTTGGATTCATTTTGCATGGACATGACTTTTGTGTATTTGCTCCCATATTTGCATTCATATAAAACTTCTTTTCTGCCAATTTTTCTTGTACTGTTCTTAATGCCTCTCCAAATCTTTGGAAATGAACTACTTCACGTTCTCTTAAAAAACGAAGTACATCTATTACATCTGGATCATCTGCTAAGTCAATCAAGTATTCATATGTTGAACGTGCTTTTTGCTCAGCAGCCATATCTTCCGTCAAATCTGTTATTGGATCACCTTTCACCGCTAACACCGATGCACTAAAAGGCACTCCTGCTGCACTTTGTGGATACACTGATATTCCATGGTCAGTATAATATGCTCCCAATCCTTCGCGTTTTAATATTTCAGGTGAAACTCCTTTTGTTAGTTGATGTACCAACGTTCCTACCATTTCAAGATGTCCGAGTTCCTCAGTTCCGAATGTCATTAAGGGTCGCTTTAGTTATTTCCGTTGGCATACTAAATCTTTGACTTAGATATCTAAGCGATGCGCTAAGTTCGCCATCTGGACCACCATATTGACTGATTATGAACTTAGCCATTTGCGGATTTGGATTTTTTATATTTACAGGATATTGTAATTTTTTATCATAACCCCACATTTATTTCTACCCCCTATCCCAAGGCCATGGATTACTTATCCATAACCATTCACAATCTGTTGCAGCATCGACTGCAGTTAATGGGCCGTACTTACTTTCATACTCTTCTCTTTTTTCCATCGCTTCATCCGCAGTATCTTGATACAAGCACAACATATCTTTATCAAATGGATGTGTGTCTAAATATAGTTGTAAATCATACAATTTAAAGTCTAATGCTTGCAATTCTCTTAACATACATTCTCTATCGTCCACAATCATCCACCTCCTTACAGGTCTCTGTTTGCGATAAATATTCTATTATACATTGAGATTGATTTTGTACATATGGCGACACAAGCCCTGGAAATGTTGTTCCATTATTAAGTGACTCTTTAGGGCAAAACGTATCAGTCGCATATTGATATGGCACATAACTATTGGCCAATTGTGGATTTTCTGGGCATACAGGTGGCATTTGGCATTTCCTACATTCCATTTCGTCTTTGCCGCATCCACATCTACGCCTACTATATCGATTTCTCATATACATAATTTATAATACCTCCTATTTTCTTGGTATATTATACTTTATGCATAAAACAGATTTTGGTGTCGAGTAACTTTGTTTTTTACACTTTTATAATGAAATTTAAAATTTAATATTATACAAAAAACCGCCAGTTTCCTAGCGGTTTCAGATTTGTATTTGATTTTTACATTACGTAGAATAGTATGCAGAAGAAGTGCAACAAACTTCCTATTACGCAAAGTATATGAAATATCGAGTGCATCCATTTTTTCTTTTTTCCAAGTCCATACAATACAGCACCTATTGTATAAGCTATTCCACCAACTACTAGTAAAGTAAAACCGTTAGTTGTTAATAACTTAGGCAATACACCGCCTTTTAGTATTATGCACCATCCCATTGCTAAATAGCATATCATAGAAAATGTTTTATATTTTTTTAAGTCAATTGCGTTTAGTGTTATTCCTAAAATTGCAGCTCCCCATATGATTCCAAATATACTCCATCCCCACGCAGTACTATATTCTCTAAGTGTGCATAAACAAAACGGTGTGTATGAACCAGCAATTAACAAAAATATTGAGCAGTGGTCAATTACTTGAAATACTTTCTTTGACATTCTCTCCGGTTTCAATCCATGATATATACTTGACATCGTGTATAATATTATAAGTGTGGCTCCAAATATTGCTCCTGAAACTACTCCATAAACATTTTTATGTATGGCCGCAAATATAACGCAAAGAACAGTTGCAACAATTCCAAGGGCACCTCCAACTATGTGCGACACCATATTCATGATTTCTTCTCCCTTTGAATATGTTGGCATTACTCTGTCGGCTAGTTTTGTCCTTTTCATTTTTCTTACCTCCCTTATTTTACATTTTAGACAAAATCTTATCTAACTCTTCTTTTCTTTTTATTTTTTTCGTAGTTGTTTTTATTAGTTCTTCGTCCGTCAAAATCATATGCTTGATATATTTATACATTGGGAAGGTTTGATTTATTTTCTTTATTTCTCCCCAAATTTTCTCTCTAAACTCTTCATCAGTTAATCCTGCATATTCTTTTTTCCTTATATTATCATCATACACTATTTTTATTGCCACTTGAATATCACTAGGGTCATTTTTGTCTGGTAACCCGAACACCATAGATTCCTTAACTATTTCCAAACGATTTACTACCGTTTCAATTTCATCTGGGAATATTTTTTTACCATTTTTTAAAACAATCATATCTTTCTTTCTTCCAGTGATAAATAAGTTTCCTTTTGCATCTATGTATCCTAAATCACCTGTATAAAAGTGACCATCTTTTAATACTTCATTAGTTTTTTCTTCATCCTTGTAGTATCCTAACATTACATTTGGGCCACTTACAATTATTTCACCTATTTGATTTTCATCTTTATTTATTATTTCTATATTTACATTAGGCATTGCTACACCAACAGAACCAGGAATTTTAGCTGTACTTGTTTGTGCAGCTATAACCGGTGATGTCTCAGTCAAGCCATAGCCAGTTGCAACTTCTATACCTAAATCTCTAAAACCTTGCTCAATTTTTTTATCTATAGGTGCACCACCAGATATAACAAATCTAAGCTTACCGCCAAGTCCATCTATTATATTTTTAAATAATTTTCTTCTTATATCTATTTTTACCTTTAATAAAATATTACTTACTTTTATTAAAAGTCTTACTAATTTTTCTTTTCTTTGTTTTCTAATTTGTTGCCATACGTTATTATATATTGCCTCGATAAG
>CAUGFN010000010.1:0-39052 GCA_959598745.1 uncultured Eubacteriales bacterium | reverse complement strand
CTTAGCTATTCTGCAAGCTTTACATCTTGTTGGTTCATTTTCAAAACCTTTTTCAGCATAAAAAGCTTGTTCACCAGCTGTAAATGTGAATTCAGCTCCACAATCTTTGCAAGTTAAAGTCTTATCTGTGTATTCCATGTATAGTTACCTCCTTTAAAAAAATGGATTTTCAATAAAGATAAATTCTCCACTTATTTTAAAAGAAGAACAAAAATCTATATCTAAATCTTATATTGAGATTATTATCAATGTGAAGCAAAAATCAATCAAATTTTCGCATTTTTGATGAAATCTAGTAATAATTAGTATATAATGTTGTTGAAAAATGTGCGATTTGGAGGTAAAACATGGATAACCAAGAAGAAAGAATTGTATGCCCGGGGTTAGAAACTGAGGACAATGATATTGAAGTTAGCTTAAGACCTAGGGTATTAGATGATTATATAGGACAAGAAAAAGTAAAAGAAAACATGAAAATATATATAGAAGCAGCCAAAAAAAGAGGTGAAACATTAGACCATACGTTATTATATGGCCCACCTGGGCTTGGTAAGACAACTCTTTCTAATATAATTGCAAATGAAATGAATGCAAATATTAGAATAACATCTGGTCCAGCAATAGAAAAGCAAGGAGATTTGGCAGCGTTACTTACAAACTTAGCACCAGGTGATGTTTTGTTTATTGATGAAATTCATAGATTAAATAGAAGTGTAGAAGAAATATTGTATCCAGCATTGGAAGACTTTGCGCTAGATATAATAATAGGAAAAGGTCCAAGCGCAAGGTCTATAAGACTTGACTTGCCTAAATTTACGCTAATAGGTGCAACAACTAAAGTTGGAAGTTTGTCATCTCCACTTAGAGATAGATTTGGAATAATACATCGTCTAGAATTATACTCAAATGAAGAATTAAAGACGATAGTAAAACGTTCTGCTGGAATATTAAAAATTGAAATAACAGATAAAGGTGCATATGAGATTGCATCACGTTCAAGGGGAACACCTAGAATAGCAAATAGACTATTAAAAAGAGTTAGAGATTTTGCTCAGGTTCAAGGCGATGGTGTAATAACAGATGAAATAGCGGATGTAGCTTTATCAAGCTTAGAGATAGACAAGCTTGGTTTAGATAATATAGACAGAACAATGTTGGAAACGATAATTAAAAAATTTGCTGGTGGACCTGTAGGAGTAGAAACATTAGCATCAGCAATAGGCGAAGATATAGATACAATCGAAGATGTATACGAGCCATACTTAATGCAAATGGGCTTTTTAAATAGAACACCAAGAGGAAGAACGGCCACAGTAGAAGCATATAAACATCTTGGAATAGCAGTAGATACAGGTAGTAGGTATGAACAAATGAATTTGGAGGACGAATAAAATGAAACTATTATTGCATACATGTTGTGCGCCATGCTCAACATATGTTGTAGATAAATTGAGAAAAGATGGATACGATGATATAACATCGCTCTGGTATAATCCTAATATTCACCCATATACAGAATACAAAATGAGAAGAGATACTTTAAAAGAGTATGCTAAGCAAATAAATATTCCACTTATAATCGAAGAAAATTATGGAATAAGAGAATTCACAAAAAATGTTTCTAGCAACATAGATGGACGTTGTTTATATTGCTATGAATCAAGACTTGAATACACTGCAAAATACGCAAAAGAACACGGATATGAAGCGTTTAGCACAACATTATTAGTAAGTCCATATCAAAAGCATGAGTTAATAATAAAAGTGGCAAACGAAATGGCTAGGAAGTATCAAATAGAATTTTTGTATCAAGACTTTAGAGAAGGCTTTAGAATAGGCCAACAAATGGCAAGAGATGCAGGACTTTATATGCAAAAATATTGTGGATGTATATATTCTGAGGAAGATAGATATAGCAAACAAATAAAGAGGGATAAAGATTAGAAAATATAAGTAAGAGTGCTAAAAACAGAATAAAATTGAGAGATAAATTATTGTAGAAAAACAATAACAAAAGATAAAAGGTGGGAAATATTATGAATTTTGAAACTCTTATAAATAGTCCAAAAGAAGTAATAAAAGAATATTTGGAAAAGCCAGAAAGCTTAAAAGAAATTGGATGTAGTATTTCACAAGTTGGTGAGCTTATAAAGGTTGCAGGTGAGTCGATTACATATATTGAGAATTTTGAAAAATTTAAGGATATATTAGATATTTTTATAGATGAAGAGAATTTTTCAGATGATGATGCAAAAGAATTAGGCCGAATTATGGTCGAGTGGATAAAAGATACTGGCAAAGCAGAAGAATATCTAAATAATGAAGAAATGATGAAAGCTCGGATATGGGCCATACATTTTAAAAGCAACAGGAAGAATAGAAGAATATTTAACCCAAGAAAAATTAGCCGAGCTAGGGTTGATGGATGATAAATATGAAATAATAGAATTAATAAGAGCAACAGGAAAAATAGAAGAATATTTAATCCCGGAAAAATTAGCCGAGTTAGGGTTGAATGATTATAAATATGAAATAGTAAAATTAATAAAAGCGACAGGAAAAATGGAAGAATATTTAACACCAGAAAAATTAGCCGAGTTAGGTTTGGATTATGAGAATGTAATAACAGAATTAATAAAGGCGACGAATAATCCCGAAAGATACTTATTCGAAGGACAAGATATAAATGATCCAAAACTTCGATTAAATATGGCGAATATAATAAAAGGGACAGGAAGAGCAGAAGAATATTTAACACCAGAAAAACTAGTTGAGTTAGATCTAATAGAGTGGAGTTATGGAATAGCAAGATTAATAAGAGCAACCCCAAATCCAGAAAAGTATCTATTCGAAGGACAAGATATAAATGATCCAATCCTTCAATTAAATATGGCGAATATAATAAAAGCAACATGAAGAGCAGAAGAATACTTAACTCCAGAAAAATTAAAAATGACAGGAGTATACGATGATGATGAAATAACAAAATTAGTAAAAGCAACAAATAATCCAGATAAATACTTATTCGAAGGACAAGATATAAAAGATCCAAAACTTCGATTAAATATGGCGAATATAATAAAAGGGAATGGAAAAATAGAAGAATACTTAACCCCGGAAAAATTAGAAGAGTTAGGGTTGTTTTATAATATATATGGAATAACAGAATTAATAAAAACAACAAATAATCCAGAGAAATACTTATTCGAAGGACAAGATATAAAAGATCCAAACCTTCAATTAGATATAGCGAATATACTGAAAGTTGTCTTATCACAATCATTGACTAAAGAAGATGTGGAAACAGTATTAAAATTCAATGATGAAACAATAAAAATGGTAACAAGTATAGATGAAGGTAAGCAAAAAGATGCAATAAAAATATTAGATAGATTATCTAGGAGTAATTCGGCAGAACTAAGAAGAATAAAAGAGCCAATGGCCTTGCAAATATTAGAGAAAGAGCCGGAAACATGTGAAAAAACACTAAATTCAATTGAAAATATATATTTAACTTCTAACATTCCGGATGTTGGCAAACTTTATTTGGTGTTTAAAGAATTGCATCCAAATCTTCTTGGAGAAGATACAAAAATGCAAGATGCCTCTGTCGGAAATATACCATCACTAAAAGAGGCAACTACAAGCGAAAGAAAAAGCATGATTTTTACAAGACTTCTAATGAGTGCTGTGGAATCGAATAGCAGAAATTTGAGAGATTACATAGAAACAATAGAGCAAGGAAATGAAATATTTAAAAAGATTAGAAATGGTGAGGTTAAAGCTCAAAATCTTGCGAAAAATGAAAGGGAAACTATTACAAAATATAACGAAATATTAAATTTTGTATATAACCAATCAAACAAAGAAGAAAAAAGAGAAAATACAGGTGATATAGAAAAAGATATAAATGAACTAGCTAAACTTTTTAGAATGGATGTCATAGAAAGAGAAATGCCAGATAGGTTAGTCAGATTGTTTGCACACAGAGCAGAAATAAGAAGTCTTGCACAAGCAAAAGAAATAATGGAAAAATCAAGAGAAAAAGCTGATGAACGAAATACAGAATTTGCAAAAAAAGAAAGTATAAATATGGAAGACGGCGATTTTGTTAAAGGAATCGAAAATACAGAATATTTCCCTTCAATGCTTCAACGAGGCATATTGGCAAAGGATTTTTTAGGTGGAAATGCAACAAGTGATGCTACGCCATTAGATACAGATGTTGAGAAGGTTACAAAAGTAGGTGGGACACTTAACGAGACATTAAAATCATTAAAGGTTGCTAACGATTTTACATCATCAGATATTGATGGTAAAAAGTTTGGAAAAATAATGCTTGTTTTTTCAAAAGATAATTTCATAGAAACAAGAAATCAAAATGATGAAGTAAGTATGGAAAACATAGAATTACTAAAACAAGATAAAGATAAAAAAGAGGTCTGCCACAATTTTGACACAGCATATGGAATAAGTATGGGAATAGGCTCGGAGAATATAAAATGTATTATTGCAGATAAATATGTGGATAAACTTGGATTAGAGATTGCACTTAATGGATTTTATATTCCGATTGTAGATAACGATGGAAAAGTTGTTTATACCAAAGAGATGTACAATAATTTTAGAGAGAAAATGCAAGGATTATCTCATTATGGAGAAAAACATTTTGAACTGGATGAAACGGCTAAAAAACCAGAAATGTCAGGTATAATAGAACTTGTAGATAGAAGTATGCAAGATGCAAGAAATAAACAAGAAAAGATATTAAAAACACTTGAAGAAGCAGTAAATAAGAATGGGTATAAATTATCCGATGAAATAAGAACAGATTTGAAACCAGGAATTGTAGAATTTATAGATACAGGCTCAACAGGCAGAGGTACTAATATGCCGGGCGATGGTGACTTTGATTATATGGTAAGAATGGACAAGGTATTAAGTGAAAATTCAACGGAATTTAAAAATAGTTTAAGAGAGGCTTTGCGGAAGAATTGAGAAACCAAAAGACAATACTGAAATAGGTAGTGGATTTAGATACAAAGGGGTAAAAATAGATGGATTGAAAGATGATGTAGATATAGACCTAAGCTTTACAGAGAGAACAGACGAGATAGAATATAGTACGGATGAATGTGTGAAAGATAGGCTAGAGATAATAAAAAATCAAAGTGAAGAGGATTACAAATATGTTGTTGCAAATATCTTGACAGCAAAATCTTACTTTAAAAGAATAGGAGCATATAAAAAACAAAATGCGGCTGCACCAGAACCGGGAAAAGAAGATACAAGAGGAGGATTTGGAGCAGTAGGAATAGAAAATTGGGTACTACAAAATGGCGGTTCGTTTGAAAAGGCAGCAAGAGACTTTATGGCAGTTGCAGAAAAGTGCGAAAGCTTATCTGAATTTCAAGAGCAATATGCAATATGGGATTTTGGAGAAAATCATACATCGTCAGAAAAGGATTCATACCCACATGATAACTTTGTTTATAACATGAACGAAGCAGGATATAAAAAGATGCGAGAAGGCTTGGCAAGCTTAATAGAAAGAATTGATTCGAAAGAAAAAATGGCGGAAAACTCTAGAGAAGAAGCAGACAAAACTTCAAAAGCGAAAATAGGAATCGAGGAAATAGTTAGCCAAGATACAAGCATTTTATTAGACAAGAAATACATGGAAGCGGTTGCATCAGTATTGGAAAAAGGAAAGAAATTAGATAAGTCTGAAATTGGAGAATAGGAGGACGTATGAGTACAAAAATAAGCAAGGAAGAATATGCAAATGCATGTGCAGAAGTACTAGAAATACTAAAATCAGTGAAAGATGAAGATTTAAAAAGAATACCAAACGAAGAAATAGAAAATTTAAAAGAAAATGCTAATATGGAACATGAATTTTCATATGATGCAACAAAAGATATAAAAGAGCAAAATGTATCAAAGGCATCGAAAGGAATTATAGCAAATTTTTTTGTTAAATATATAGCAACCATGGAGCAAAAACAAAAAATCACATCTATTCAGCATAAAAGGTTAGAAGAAAAATTGGTTGCTAATAATACTCCGAGAATTGAAACAGAAGAAACAGAAACTACAATTCCTAAAGTACAAATAAAAGATTTGGTAGATGTTAAAGATATTAAATGGTACGAAAAGGTATATTTGTTTTTAAAAAGAATTTTTGGAAAGAAAAACAAATAATGAATTTTAATTAATGGTATATTAAAATATCTTGTTAAAGTAATGACAAAATTGGTACAATTATTTATAATTAACAAGTAATGTTAAGAGATATTCGGTTGGAGTGATAAATAATGGATTTAAGAAAGAAAAGAATGTTAAAAGTAAAAACAAAAAAATTAGCAAATGGTTTTAAATACGCAGGAAGAGGAATCATATCATCACTAAAGACCGAAAGGAATATGAAGATTCATTTTATAATAATGCTACTTGTTATATTATTGGGAGTTTTACTAAAAATAGACAAATATGAGTGGTTAATATGCATAATTTGTTTTGCACTTGTAATTGGAGGAGAACTTTTTAATACAGCAATTGAAGTGGTGGTAGATATAGCAATGCCATACAGAAATGAAAAAGCGAGAATAGCAAAAGACATTTCGGCTGGAGCGGTATTAGTGCTTGCAATAGCTTCTGCAATTATAGGACTTATAATATTTGTGCCTAAAATATAAATCGAATTAGACAATTATTTGTGAAAGATATTTCATTGATAATTGTCTTTTTTTATGATATAAAAATTAAGACAAGACTATATGGGAAGTGAGAAGAATATGACTACAGAAGATAAAAAATATATTTGTTGCTAATGCATACAAAAACAATACCATCTAAAATAGTAAAGCTATTTACGAGGTATGCATACAGCCATGTGGCGATTGCATTAGACAAAGATTGTGAAACTGTATATAGCTTCGGAAGAAGAAAGTTAAATTCCATTTTAAATGGCGGATTTAGTGTAGAAAAAAGGGATGGGGCATTCTTTAAAAAGTTTAATCAAACAGTTTGTATAATATATGAAGCCGACGTTTCAAAAGAACAATATGATAATTTAAGAATGACGTTAGAAAATATGCAAAAAAATATCGAAGAATATAAATATGATTTTATAGGAATAGTTCCAAGATTTTTTGGAATCCCATTTACAATAAAAAATAGATATGTTTGTAGTTATTTTATAGCAAGTTTGCTAGAGGAAAACGGTATATATAAGTTTGAAAAGCCAGCATGTTTAACAAAGCCAAAAGATTTTGAAAATTTAAAAGGCTTTAAAGAAATATACAGAGGAAAATTTTTAGATTGGAAGTGCTAATTTTATGCCAAAAACATTTTGCAAATTCACTGTCCATAACATGTTATATGATGTATAATTATAAATATTAAAAAAGAAAATAATAAATAGAAATAAATCTTAAGGAGAAAAGATATGAGTAAATTAGTTGCAATTGATGGAAACAGTATTATGAATAGAGCTTTTTATGGAATTATGAATTCCAAGCTTCTTATGACATCAGATGGCATTTATACGAATGCAATATATGGTTTTCTATCAATTTTGAATAAATTATTGCAGGATGAAAATCCTGATTATATATGTGTTGCTTTTGACTTGAAAGCACCTACGTTTAGACATAAAAAATATGAAGAATACAAGGCAACAAGAAAAGGAATGCCGGACGAACTTAGAGTACAGATGCCAATAATTAAAGATATTTTAAAAGCAATGAATATTAAAATATTAGAATTAGAAGGCTATGAAGCAGATGACATTTTAGGCACGATTTCAAAGTATGGTGATGAAAATGGCATGGATGTATTACTACTTACAGGAGATAGAGATTATTTGCAACTTGCAACAAATAAAGTTACAGTAAGAATTCCAACAACAAAAATTGGAAAAACAGATTATGCTGATTATACACCAGAAGTTATTTATGAAAAGTTCGGAATAGAACCAATGCAATTTATTGAAATAAAGGGTCTTATGGGAGATACATCAGATAATATTCCAGGAGTTCCGGGAGTGGGCGAGAAAACAGCATTTTCACTAATAACAAAATACAAAAACTTAGATACAATTTATAATGCACTTGATAGCGGTGAAGAGCTAGAAGGAATAAAAGGCAAGCTTAAAGAAAAACTAGTTGAAAACAAAGATTTAGCATATCTTTCAAGAGAACTTGGCACAATTTATAAAGAGGTTCCACTTGCAATAACTATTGAAGACATTAAAAGAGTAGAGCCAAACAATGATGAACTTTATAATCTTTTTGCAAAGCTTCAACTTAAAAAGTTTATAGAAAGCATGAATTTGAAAGCAAATGAAAATAAAGTGGTTTCAACATTTGATGATTCTAAAATAGAAATAGAAGATTTAGAAAAGTTAGAATTGAAAGACATAAAAGAGTTGGCATATTATTATGACGATGGTTTAGCTGTATATGCAAATGAAAAAGCTTATTATAAAAAGAATCCTTCAAAAGAAGATTTAGAAAAAATATTTGCAAGTGATGTTTTAAAAATAGGTTTTAAAGAAAAAGAAATGTATTTGAAACTTAAACAAATGGACATTATTCCAAATAACTTAATGTTTGATTTGGAAATTGCAGCATATATAATGAATCCATCTAAATCAACATATAAGCTAGATGATATCATAATGGAAGAATTAAATATTATTGTAGAAAATAAAACATCAAATGAGCAAATATCGTTTGAAGGTTTTGGCGACGAGGCAAAAGACAATAAAGAAGAGCTTGCTAAATATGCTAGATATATATACAAGTGTAAAGAGAAATATGAAGAAGAATTAAAAGAAAAAGAGCAATTAAAATTATTTAGTGAAGTTGAAATGCCACTTGTAAAAGTGCTTGCAGAGATGGAATACATTGGTGTATATGTGGATAAAGAAATGCTTAAAGAGTATTCTGTATCATTAAATCAAAAGGTTGATGAGCTTACAAAAGACATATATCAAACAGTAGGAATAGAATTTAATATAAATTCTCCAAAGCAACTTGGAGAAGTACTATTTGAAAAATTGAATTTGCCAATAATAAAGAAAACAAAAACAGGATATTCAACCGATGGAGATGTGTTAGAAAAATTAAGAGAAGAACATCCTGTAATAGATAAAATCTTAGAGTATAGAACACTTAGCAAGTTGAAGGCGACATATGTTGACGGAATGTTGCCACTTATAAATGAAAAAACACAAAGAATACATGCAAAGTTTAATCAAACTGTTACAGCAACAGGCAGAATAAGTTGCACAGATCCTAATCTTCAAAACATACCGATAAGAACAGAAATAGGAAGAGAACTTAGAAAAATATTTGTAGCAAAAGAGGGCTGCATGCTAATTGATGCGGATTACTCACAAGTTGAACTTAGAGTTCTAGCACATATGTCGGGCGATGAAACAATGATAAAAGCTTTTAACGATGATGTTGATGTACATGCAATGACTGCTTCACAAGTATTTAATGTGCCACTAGAAGAAGTTACAAAGCAAATGAGAAGCGAAGCAAAAGCTGTAAACTTTGGAATTGTCTATGGAATAAGTGATTTTGGCTTGGCTACGAATATAGGAATAGGAAGAAAGAAAGCAAAAGAATATATAGAAAAGTATTTTGAAAAATATCCTAAAATAAAAGAGTACATGGATAATGCAGTAGAACATTGCAAAGAAAAAGGATATGTTGAAACATTGTGGGGCAGAAGAAGATATGTACCAGAAATAAAATCTAATAATTATAATGTTAGACAGTTTGGAGAAAGAGTAGCAATGAACGCACCTATTCAAGGAACGGCGGCGGATATAATAAAAATAGCAATGGTAAACATTGAAAAAGAATTAGAAGAGAGAAAACTAAAATCAAAACTGATATTACAAGTTCATGACGAACTTGTAATTGAAGCACCAGAGGACGAAATTGAAATATCAAAAGAATTATTAGTTAGAAATATGCAAAATGTAATAAAAATGAAAGTGCCACTAAAAGCAGAAGCCGGAATAGGCAAGACGTGGTATGAGGCACATTAATAAAATAAATATAATGGGTAAAGGGCTATTTGAAGTTTTGCAAATAGCCTTTTATTAATTTAAGAGTAAATCTTCAGTGATATTAGGGGATAATTATCATCTTGCTTTTGTAACAGTAAAAAAATTGTCGCTAAAATGCCGAAATACGGGCAAAAAATAAAAAAATATAGAAAAACTTTAATTTTTTTCAAAAAACTATTGACATTTATTCTTAAACGTGTAAAATAATAAATTGAAAGTCAAAGAAAGTCAAAGTAAAACACAAGGCGATGAAAAAATAAAAAGGAGGCGAGACCAATGAGGCTTTCAGAAGTAATTGAGGCATATATTAAGAAGATGATGGATGACAATGATGATTTTTTTGAGTTTGGCAGAAATGAGTTAGCTGAATACTTTAACTGTGTGCCATCGCAAATAAATTATGTTATATCTACTAGATTTAATCCTGAAAAAGGCTATTATGTAGAAAGCCGAAAAGGCGGAGGCGGTAATATAAAAATTAGAAGAGTAGATATGACAAAAAATGATTACATCACGCATATAATTAATTCTATACATGGAAGTTTAACACAGCAAGAGGCGGGCATAATTATAAAGAACATGTTGGATTATAATGTGATAAATGAGGATATGGCAAAACTTATTAAGATTGCGACTAACGATAAAGTTCTTGGATTGCCAGTTGAATATAAAGATGATGTTAGAACGAGAATCTTAAAAAATATGCTTATTAATTTAGTGTAAGTATGCTTTAGTTTAGAAAATAATAGATTGTTATTTATGGGATTGGAGTGATTTTTATGAAATGTCAAAATTGTGGAATGAATGAGGCTAACGTTAGTTATACAGAAATTATAAACGGAAAGAAGACGCATGTTGTTCTATGTGACAAATGTGCAAATGAAATGAATATTGGAATGAATATGAATTTCGATTTTAATTTTAATGATGTTTTGGGTGCATTTTTCAACGAACCAAGTTTAGTGAAAACATTAACACAAGCGGAGCCTATTGCTTGTGATAAATGTGGAACAACTTATGATGAATTCGCTAATACAGGAATGTTTGGATGTGACAATTGTTACAATGTTTTCTCGGATAGAATTGATAATGTTTTGCCAAGATTACAAGGTGCCAATAGACATGTTGGTAGAAGATTAAATAATATAAACAAACCTGCAAACGTGGTAAATTCAAAGAGTAAAAAAGAGAAGACAGAACTTGAAAAATTGCAAGATGAGTTAAAAACTTGTATTGAAAAAGAAGAATACGAGAAGGCGGCTGTTATAAGAGATAAAATAAAAAAGATAGAATCGAAATCAAAAGATGTAGAAAGAGGTGAGTAATAGGTGAGTTGGTACTTAGAAGATGGTAAAGATAGCGATGTTGTAGTTAGTAGTAGAGTTAGAATAGCGAGAAATATTGCAGGCAAAAAGTTCGTTAGCACTGCTTCAGATGAAGAATTAAAAGATATTTTGATGACTATAAAAAATTCTAACATAGATAGTGATTTGCATTTTATAAATTTATCTAACTTGGATGAAGTTATGAAAAATAGTTTGGTCGAAAAGCGTGTGATAAGTAGAGATTTGTTAGAAATGAAAGAAACAGGTATTTTACTAAATGATACTGAAGACATTTCTATCATGATTAATGAAGAAGATCATCTTAGAATACAAGTTATGAAACCTGGTTTTAATTTAGATGAGGCATTGAGCGATGCAATAAAAGTCGATGAAAAAATATCTTCTAAGATTAATTATGCCTATAATGATAAATATGGATTTTTGACGGCTTGTCCAACAAATTTAGGAACAGGGCTTAGAGCGTCAGTTATGTTGCATTTACCTGCACTTAGACTTACAGGAAAGATTGAAAAAGTACTTGAAGTTGTAAATAAAGTTAACTTGAATGTAAGAGGTGTATACGGCGAAGGAACAGAAGCGATTGGCGATTTGTATCAAGTTTCTAATAAGATAAGTTTGGGAGTGACTGAAGAAGAAATTGTTGAGAATGTCAAATTGATTGTTCAAAAGCTAATTGAACAAGAGAGAAAAGCTCGAGAATATTTGAAAAATCAAGGCGAAACATTCGAAGATAAAATTAGTAGAACTTATGGAAATTTGGTATATGCAAGAAAAATGACATATTCTGAATGTGCAAAAATTATATCGATTGTTAGATTGGGCATAAGTATGGGAATAATAACGGAGATTGATAATAAAAAATTAAATAAAATAAGTATTCTAACTAAACCAGCTACGCTTCAAAAATACTTGAAGAAAGAACTAAGTGCTGAAGAAAGAGATATAGAAAGAGCAAAAGTAATAAAACAGATAATAGAGAGTAAATAAAAGTAAGGAGGAATAAATATGGTATACAAATTCACAAATAGAGCCGAAAAAGCAATAGAAATGGCACAAGAAATTGCGGCAGAGTTAGGACATAATTATGTAGGCACAGAACATTTACTATGTGGACTTGTTAGAGAAGGCAGTGGACTTGCATATAAAGTGCTTACAAATCAAGGCGTGACAGAAGATAAAATAATAGAGATGATAGAAGAATTAATAGGAAGAGGAGAACCACTAGAGGAACTTCCAGAAGGATTCACACCAAGAACAAAAAGAGTTTTTGAAATAAGCTTTATGGAAGCGAAAAGATTAAACAACAATTATATAGGTACAGAACATATTTTGCTTGGTATAATGAAAGAGGGAGATAGTGTTGCAGCAAGGATTATAATGGATTTAGGTGTAGACATTCAAAAAATGTTTTCAGAACTTTTAAAAACATTAACAGAAGAAAATGCAGGCAATCCAAATCCAAATGCTAAAAGCAAACAAAGTTATAATCAAACACCAACATTAAATCAATTCGGTAAAGATTTGACTAATGAGGCAATCGAAGGAAAACTTGACCCAATCATAGGCAGAGAAAATGAAATCGAAAGAATTATTCAAATACTTAGCAGAAGAACTAAAAACAATCCATGCTTAATAGGTGAACCAGGTGTTGGTAAAACAGCTGTTGTAGAGGCTTTAGCAGAAAAGATTGTTAGTGGTGAAGTCCCTGAAAATCTAAAGGATAAAAGAGTGGTTTCACTTGATGTTTCTTCAATGGTAGCAGGTGCAAAATACAGAGGTGATTTCGAAGACAGACTTAAGAAATGTCTTGCTGAAATTAAAAAGAGTGGAAATGTTATATTGTTCATAGATGAGATTCATACAATTGTTGGTGCAGGTGCAGCAGAAGGTGCAATAGATGCAGCTAATATTTTAAAACCATTATTAGCAAGGGCTGAAATACAAGTAATCGGTGCAACAACTTTGAATGAATATAGAAAGTATATAGAAAAAGATGCTGCTCTTGAAAGAAGATTTCAACCAGTTACAGTTGGCGAGCCAACTCAAGAAGAGACAGTAGAAATTTTGAAAGGCATTAGAGATAAATATGAAGCACATCACAAAGTAAAAATAACTGATGAGGCTATTAAGGCAGCAGTAGAGCTTTCTTCAAGATATATAAATGATAGATATTTGCCTGATAAAGCAATCGACTTAATGGATGAAGCGGCATCAAAAGTAAAACTAGCTTCATTAACTGCTCCTAAAGAAGTTAAGAAGATTGAAGAAAAAATAGGCGAAATCGTAAAAGAAAAAGAAGATGCAATAAACGTTCAAGATTTCGAGAAAGCAGCAAAATTAAGAGATAAAGAACAAAAAGAAAAAGAAAAATTAGAAAAAGTTAAACTAGAATGGGAGCAAAAGAACCAAATAAAAGAAACAAAAGTAACAGAAGAAGATATAGCAGGAATTGTTTCAAACTGGACTGGAGTTCCTGTTGTAAAATTAACAGAGGCCGAAGCCGATAAATTAAAGAATTTGGAGGCTGAACTTCATAAGAGAGTAATTGGCCAAGATGAAGCAATTGTTGCAGTTGCAAAGGCTATAAGAAGAGGAAGAGTTGGTCTAAAAGATCCAAAGAGACCAATTGGTTCATTTATCTTCTTAGGACCTACAGGTGTTGGTAAAACTGAGACTTGTAAAGCACTTGCAGAATGCTTATTTGGAAACGAAAATGCAATGATAAGAGTTGATATGTCTGAGTATATGGAGAAACACACAGTTGCTAAACTAATAGGTGCACCTCCAGGATATGTTGGATACGAAGAAGGTGGACAATTAACTGAAAAGGTTAGAAGAAAACCTTATAGTGTAATTCTATTCGATGAGATTGAAAAAGCGCATCCAGATGTATTCAACATATTACTTCAAATCTTGGAAGATGGTAGACTTACAGATTCTCAAGGAAGAACAGTAAATTTCAAAAATACAGTAATTATAATGACATCAAATATAGGCGCAAGAAGTATTGTTGACAATAAGACAATTGGATTTAATGGCGAAGAGAGCAAGAAGAAAAACTATGATCAAATTAAAGAAAATGTAATGTCAGAATTAAAGAAAGAATTCAGACCAGAATTTTTAAACAGAATAGATGAGATTATAGTATTTAAACCATTAGATGAAAAAGAAATTGAGAAGATTGTTGATCTTATGCTTACTGCATCTACAAAGAGACTTGAGGATAGAGATATCGAAGTTTCTGTTACAGATGAGCTTAAGAAGTATATTGCAAAGAAAGGCTTTGACGTAACATATGGTGCAAGACCTTTAAGAAGGGCAATTCAAAATCTTGTTGAAGACAAATTGGCAGAAGAAATCTTAGATGGAAAAATCAAAGATGGAGACAAAGTAAAATTAACTTATCAAGATGGAGAAGTGAAAATAGTCTAATAAATGAAGAATAGTAAATGCCCCCTCAAGTAGTGTTTGATTATTCGGCAAGAGTTACATTTTAAAGAAATCTTAAAAGAAGCAATGATATATTCCTTAACTTTCCTAAACAGCACCTTAGGACATACGGAAAGTTTTAACGGAATATTTATCATTGCTTCTTTAAATATTTCTAATTTCATGTAAATTGACGAATAATCAAACACTACTTGAGGGTAGCAACAATGGCAGTATTATAAAACATGTAAAAATATATTTGTAACATCTTTGTAATGTAACTGTAAAGAAAATGTAATTGAAAAAACATCCTAAAAAGGATAGAATAATATTGGTACAAAAGATTAAAAGGGGTGATTTTCGTGTGGACGGAAGAAATACGCCAAAACTTAGCAAAAGAATTAAATAATCAATTAGATAATAAAAAGTTTTTTGATGCAACAAAATATTATTCATCAGATGCCTTTGAAAAAGATGGAAACGATAAAGTATTTAAAATGACTACTGCACCTCAAAAAGATTTGTATCTAAATAAGAGTGTTGATATTGAAGATGCCATAAAGGGTATGGCTTTTTCAAATAAAATACCAGTAGAAAAAGATGTAAAAACAGTTACACAACTTGAACCTGAAAAGTTGAAGATATATAAAATCTCTGATTTGATTTCAGAAAATTTAATGGAGACAGTTGTTATTCCTATACCGGAAAACAACACTTGCAAATCTCTCACAGTAGTAAAAAGATTTGATTGGAGTGATTTTCTATTTTCAGATTTGGGCACAGCATGGAGAATGATAAAAAATAGATTAAAGTAGTTAGCTGTTTATTAGAATTAGAATGGTAAGGCTGACAACAAATTTAAGTATTAACCATGGCTATGTTTTGAAAAGATAAAATTTTGTTTGACATATACTATATAAAATGTTAAAATTGAAACACATTGAAAATGCGTTGACGAAGGAAAAGTAATTAGAGGTAGTTTAAAGAGAGTGAAAATTAACCGTAGCTGAGAGTTTTCATAAACGAAACTAATGAAAGAACACCTTTCGAGTAGGCTTGTGCAAAGCAAGTTCGCATAGCTGGCGTTAAAGGCTACTTAAGGATATCCATGATATTGAAATTGGGTGGTACCGCGAAAAAATTCGTCCCTAGCATTGTTACAATGCTAGGTTTTTTGTAGTATTAAATCTTATATTTTTGGATATTAAATCAGGGTGGTACCACGGAAAAATCGTCCCTAGTATGCATAAAGTTTGCATGCTAGGGATTTTTCGTCCTTGAAATAACTTAATTTGGAGGTATAAAAAATGAAAGGAAACATCTATAGAGACTGCACATGCGGTCAAATTAGCAAAAGTGATATTGGCAAAGTTTTAAAATTAGCAGGTTGGGTTGAAAACATTAGAGACCATGGTGGCGTCATGTTTATAGATTTGAGAGATCAATATGGCGTATCTCAAATTGTTATACATGATGAAACTATGTTGAAAAATGTTCACAGAGAAACTGTTATATCAGTAATGGGAAAAGTTATAGAAAGGGACGAAGACACAATAAATTTAAAAATTTCAACAGGCGAAGTTGAGGTTTTAGCTGACAAATTAGAAATACTTGGAGAATGCCAAAGTGCATTGCCATTTGAGGTTGCAGAATCATTAAAGACAAAAGAAGATGTCAGACTTAAATATCGTTTTTTAGATTTAAGAAACAAAAAAGTTCAAGACAAGATATTATTTAGATCAAAAGTAGTAAGTTATATGAGAAGAAAGATGGAAGATATGGGCTTTACAGAGATAACAACACCTATCTTAACTTCATCTTCACCTGAAGGTGCAAGAGATTATATAATTCCATCAAGAAAGCATAAAGGAAAGTTTTATGCCTTACCACAAGCACCGCAACAATTTAAACAATTGCTTATGACATCGGGAATTGATAAGTACTTTCAAATAGCACCTTGTTTTAGAGATGAGGATGCAAGAGCGGACCGTTCTCCTGGAGAGTTTTATCAATTGGATTTTGAAATGGCATTTGCCACTCAAGAAGATGTTTTTGATACGGCCGAAGAGGTATTATATGATATATTCTCTAAATTTAGTGATAAAAAAGTTTCTGAAAAACCATTTAGAAGAATTCCATACGAAGAGGCTATGAAAAAGTACGGAACAGATAAACCAGATTTGAGAAATCCACTTGTTATAGAGGACTTGACAAAATTCTTTGAAACAGTCGAATTTAAACCATTTAAAGGAAAACCTGTAAGAGGCATTGTTGTGCCAGATTGTACAAAGATGTCAAAATCATTTTTTGAAAAAATGTTAGAATATGCTCTTGGAATCGGTATGAAAGGTCTTGGATATATAGAAGTAGAAGAGGATATGACGTACAAAGGTCCGATTGCCAAGTATTTTACTGATGAACAATCTGAAGAAATAAAGAAATTACTTTCTTTGAAACAAGGCGACGTTTTATTTTTCATAAGTGATGCACCAAAATTTGTAGACAAATTGGCTGGCGAAATTAGAACAGAACTTGGAAAAAGAATGGATTTGATAGATAATAGCAGATTTGAATTGTGCTTTATTACAGATTTTCCAATGTATGAAAGAAATGATGAAGGAAAAATAGATTTTATGCACAATCCATTTTCAATGCCACAAGGAGGAATCGATGATTTGCAAAACAAAGATCCTTTGGCAATAAAGGCATACCAATATGATATTGTATGTAATGGAGTTGAGCTTTCATCGGGAGCTGTAAGAAATCACAGAATCGATGTAATGGAAAAGGCATTTGAGATAGCTGGATACACAAAAGAGGAATTGCAAACAAAATTTGGAGCTTTATATGAAGCCTTCAAATTTGGTGCACCACCTCATGCTGGAATGGCACCAGGAGTTGATAGAATAGTAATGCTTTTACTAGGCGAAGAGTGCATAAGAGAGGTAATAGCATTCCCTATGACAGCAAATGCAGAGGATTTGTTAATGAGAGCACCAGGAGAAGTAACGCAAAAACAATTAAGAGAAGTGCATATAAAACTATTATAATTTGGCTTAAAAATACTGCAAACTCAAAATTGTTTGTTATATGCGGATTTTAAATAGTAAAAAACTAAATTTTGGTTGTGATAGCAACTGAAATTTAGTTTTTTTACTTAAATTTAAAAGTAAATCCGTAAATATGCCGAAATACATTTATAGAAAAGGTGACTTGTAAAATAATCCAGTTTAGACACGCTGGATTATTTTTTGCCCAAACTTAAGAAAATGCTTGACAAATAGGCAAAACCGTTGTAAACTATCAATGGTTTACACGAGGAAGGGGGCATAGTATGGAGAAAAGTATCGAAGTTAGCATGTTATTAGAGCTTTACGGAAAGCTTCTTACAAATACACAAGCGGATACTGTAGATTTATATTATAACCAGAACTTATCTCTTGGTGAAATCGCAGAAGAATTAAATATTACAAGGCAAGGCGTTAGAAAAAATTTAGTTTATGCAGAAAAGAAGCTGTTTGATTTTGAAGAAAAATTAGGTTTTTTAAAGCAAAAGTTAGAAAATGACGAAATTATAAAAGAAGTAATTAAAAGTTTGGATGATGATGTTTTAAAAGATAAGCTTAGTAAACTACTTTAAGAAACGAAAGGAGAAAACTTTATGGCTTTTGAAGGTTTAAGCGAGAAGCTAAAAGGTATTGTAAATAAGCTTAAGGGAAAGTCGAGAATTACAGAAGCAGATGTCAAAGAAATTACAAGAGAAGTTAAGCTTGCTTTATTGGAGGCAGATGTTAACTATAAAATAGTAAAAGATTTTACAAACAAAATTGGAGAAAAAGCATTAGGACAAGATGTGTTAAAAAGCTTAACTCCAGGTCAACAAATTATTAAAATAGTTCATGAAGAATTAGTTGAGCTATTAGGTGGAAAAGAAACAGAAGGATTAAATCTTTCGCCAAATCCACCAACAATTATTATGCTTGTTGGTCTTCAAGGTTCTGGTAAAACAACTATGGCTGGAAAACTTGCAAACTTGCTTAGAAAGCAAGGCAAAAAGCCAATGATGGTTGCTTGCGATATATATAGACCAGCAGCTATAGATCAATTAGAGGTTATTGGAAAACAACTTAGTATTCCAGTATTCTCGAATAGAGAAGAAAATGATGTTACAGAAATAGTAAAGGCAGCGCTGAAAGAAGCAAATTCAAAATTAAATGATGTGGTAATCATAGATACAGCAGGTAGACTTCATATTGATGAAACACTAATGAAAGAATTACAAAACTTAAAAGAGTTTGCAAAACCAAACGAAATATTATTAGTAGTTGATTCAATGACAGGTCAAGATGCTGTGACGGTTTCGGAAAGCTTTAATGAGCAACTTGGAATAAACGGAGTTATTCTTACAAAATTAGATGGTGACACTCGTGGTGGTGCAGCACTATCAGTAAAAACAGTTACAGGCAAGCCAATCAAGTTTGTTGGTATAGGTGAAAAGATGAATGACATCGAGGTGTTCCACCCAGACAGAATGGCACAAAGAATTCTTGGTATGGGAGATGTTCTTACACTTATTGAAAAGGCAGAAGAAGCTTTTGATTTTGAAGAAGCTGTAAAACTTGAAAAGAAGATTCATAAACAAGATTTTACTTTGCAAGATTACTTAGATCAATTAAAACAAATCAAAAAAATGGGTTCATTGAAATCAATTTTAGGAATGATTGGTATTGATGAAAAAGCAATTGAGCAAGCTAAAATAGATGACAAGCAATTTGTCCTAGCAGAGTCTATAATTCAATCAATGACTATTAAAGAGAGAAACAATCCAGATATCATAAATGGTCAAAGAAGAAGAAGAATTGCAGATGGTAGTGGTACAACAGTTCAAGAAGTTAATAAGTTCTTAAAACAATATAATGATACAAGACTTATGATGAAGAGAGTTCTTGGTAACAAGAGTGCAATGAATAGATTAGTTAGAAATGTTGCAAAAAATAGTAATCTTAAGATGGAAGACTTAAAATTAGATGATTAGTTAATTTAGATACATTTGGGGGAGGTGAATTAAATGGTAAAAATCAGACTTAGAAGAGATGGAGCAAAAAAAGCACCTTACTACAAGGTAGTTGTTGCTGATTCAAGATATCCAAGAGATGGTAGATTTATAGAAGAGATTGGTTCTTATGATCCAATGAATGATCCTGCTATAATCAAAATCGATACTGAAAAGTATAATACTTGGGTTAAAAATGGCGCAAGACCATCAGACACTGTTAAGAGATTATACGATATAGTTTCTAAATAATTTTATAAAAGATGGAGGAAAATTAAATGAAGGAAATGTTAGAAGCACTTGTTAAAAGTTTAGTAGATTTCCCAGATAAAGTTTCTGTAAACGAAGTCGAAGGAGATAAATTTACAACTTTAGAATTAAGGGTTGATCCATCTGATATGGGAAAAATTATTGGAAGACAAGGTAGAATCATTAGAGCGGTTAGAACTTTAATGAAAGCATATGCAACTAAAGAAAATAAAAGACTTAATGTTGAAATCATTGAATAGGAGAGATTATGGTAGAATATTTTGAAATTGGTCAAATATCTAATACACACGGATTAAAGGGAGAGCTTAAAGTTAGACCTTTTACCGAAAGTAAGAAGAGATTTGAAGAATTAAGTTCTATACTTGTTGATTTTAAAGGTGAATTAAAGAAATATGATATTGAAAAAATAAGATATCAAAATGATATTGTGCTTTTAAAGCTTAAAGGCATAGATGATATTGATGAAGCTTTAAAATTAAAAGGTAATTACATAAAGATACCTAGAGATGATGCTAAAAAGACAGAAAAAGATGAGTTTTTTATAGCAGACCTTATTGGTTGCATGGTATATCAAAATGACTTAATTGGAGTTGTTGATGATGTATTTACAGCAGGGGCCAGCGATGTATATGTTATTAAAAGAAAAGGGAAAAAAGATTTGCTTATTCCTGCTATTGAAAGTGTTATAAAAAACATTGATATAGAAAACAAGCGAATAGATGTGGAGATTCCTAGGGGGTTAGATGATGAAATTTGATGTATTAACTCTTTTTCCAGAAATGTTTGAGCCAGTAAAGCAAAGCATAATTGGAAGAGCAATGCAAAATGGGTTAATTGAATTGAATTTAATAAACTTTAGAGAATTTTCAAAAGACAAACAAAGGCATGTTGATGATTGCCCGTATGGTGGCGGTGCAGGTATGGTTTTAAAGCCAGAACCAATATATGATGCATACGTTTCTATAACAAAGGATTTAGAATATAAGCCAAAGGTTATATATCTTTCGCCAAGAGGAAGAGTTTTTAATCAAAGTATTGCTAAGGACTTATCAAAAGAAAATCATTTGATTTTGCTTTGTGGTCATTATGAAGGCGTTGATCAAAGAGTTCTTGATGAAATTGGAGCAGAAGAATTATCAATTGGTGACTATGTTTTAACAGGGGGCGAGCTTCCTGCAATGGTAGTTATAGATGCGATAAGCAGAAATATAGAAGGTGTATTAAATGATGCATCAATAAAAGATGAATCTTTTAACGATGGATTATTAGAATACCCACAATACACAAGACCAGAAGAATTTATGGGCAGAAGAGTACCAGAGGTTTTACTTTCTGGACATCATGCAAATATTGAAAAATGGAGACGCGAGCAATCGGAGGAGATAACGAGGGCAAACCGTCCTGATTTAATAAAATAGCTATGACATAAAGCCATAGTAGAAAGGAGAAAAAAATGGATAAAATAAAAGCTATTGAAAACGAACAATTAAGAGCTAACAAGCTTGAATTAAATGTTGGTGATACAGTTAAAGTACATGTTAAAATTAAGGAAGGAAACAGAGAAAGAATCCAAGTATTCGAAGGAACAATTATTAAAAGACAACGTGGTGGTTCAAACGAAACATTCACAGTTAGAAGAATTGCTTATGGTACAGGAGTTGAAAGAACTTTCTTAGTAAACTCACCAAAGGTAGAAAAAGTTGAAATCGTTAGACATGGTAAAACAAGAAGAGCTAAACTTTATTACATAAGAGACAGAGTTGGTAAAGCAACAAAAGTAAAAGAAGATATCGCAACAAAAAATGCAACAGAAGAAAACGCATAGTTTGTGATATTCAAGCCGCTTATTATTAATAATAAGCGGCTTTTTTTATTGTATTAGTATATTTTTCTATACTTATTAGGAATTGCATATTTTAATAATTGAATAAAGCTTAGAACCTCTATGCCATATCCATATATTACCTACATTTTTTTATTGACTAATATATAAATAGGGTTATATAATGTGAAATAGCAAGTAACTAATAAATCTATAATATCACGGAGGATAATTTCAGTGGTCAATGCTTTGAAACTAATGGAGAGAGCAAACTGTAAATCGGTAACAGCTGATTCGGAAGAATTAGGTATAGATTACGAATTATTCAAAAGTATTGCTGAGCGGTGTGGTTTTTCTATTCAAGAAAAGAATGATGAACGCCGAAAAATGTTCAGGCTGAAGAAGAAAGGAATACCACTCGTTAAACTATATTCAAGAGAAGAGGAGAAAACATTTAACTTTTTAGATGTTTCCGATTTTCATGTTGGAAACAAGGACTTTAATCCAGATAAGTTGCACGAAATATTGCGAGAGGCTGTAGAACGTGGAGTTAGACAGGTCTTTATTGCGGGTGATATTTTCGAGGCTGTGTATGACGTTACACAATATGATTTTCGAATAATGAACCCTAAAAAACAAAAACAGGTTGAAAAATGTTTCAAGAGCCAGCTTTATACCATTTTTAAGATTCTTCGAGAGTATGACCTTAGTTACTACGCAATAAATGGCAACCACGAATATGGTTACGAACAGCTTGGAATAATGAACCCGCTTAAGCAACTAGAAGAAAAGTTGAGATGTGAGGGAATTGATTTCAACTCGTATGGTACCTATATAGTGGACTTCTTAATTGCAGGCGTGGTTAAAAGAGTTATGCACCTAGAAAGCTATTATGAAAGAAAAACAGTTTGCAATGCAATGGAAAGGCTTTATGAATTTGAACGACATGGAGGCTTAAATGTAAAAATATCCGAAACCGAAAAAGTTCCGATTAGATTTTTAGAGTGTGGGCATGTTCACCTCACGATGGAACTTTATAGTGCAAGGCATAATGTATATGTTATGCAACCCGGTTCGCTCATAGTGACAGAGAATCCTTACGAATCTGGAATTTTCGTGAGAGGAGAAGTAACAAAAGAAAGAAATATCGTAAGGTATTAAGATAAAGGAGCTTTGAAGAAATTCAAGGCTCCTTTTATGAAATATTCTAATTAAAGATATTACGATTTTATTCCAATTTTTATATATTTAGTATATACTATATATATTATGAAACTTACATGAGTAGAGTAAACTAATTTATAAAAAAATATAAAACATTTGCAAAAAAATGTAGCTTAAGTTTAGGTGTGCTCCATAAATTAAAACATTTTGAACAAATATTGTAATCAACAATGAAATGCAAAAGATGTAGCTTAAGTGCACTCCATAAAAATTAGTGAACACAACCATAAATACAAGGGGGAATAAAAATGAAAAAATTTTTAATATGTTTAGTTACGGTTATTTGTGCATGTGGTATTGTTTTTGGTTGCATAATGTGGTATAAATCAGCAACAAAACCTAGTATTAAAGATCCTGCTCAAATATCTGGGGATGTGTGCTATAAGAGTGGGGAACAAATGGATGTTTCAAATAGCGGGGAGCAAGTAGATACTCCAAATAGTGGAGAAGAAAAAGAACAAGACGATACACCAATATTTACATTAGAAAATTATCCAAAAGTAGATGCTTCACTTGCCATTCACCCACTAGTAAACAGTATAGCTTCGAACTTTTTGGGCATTCCAAAAACAGAGTTGAATTTTGAATACACCAAGACTCGTTCAAGTACAGTATATAAAAACTTAATAGACAAAAAAGTTGATGTAATATTTGCTGCTGAAGCTGCAAAAGAAGATTTAGAATATGCGAAATCTCAGAATGTAGAACTAAAAATAATTCCAACAACAAGTAGCGCTTTCGTATTTATCGTAAATACTGAAAATCCAGTAGAAAATTTAACTTTAGAACAAGTTCAAAAAATATATAAAGGTGAAATAACCAATTGGAAAGAAGTTGGCGGAAATGATGAAGAAATAATTCCTTATCAAAGACCAAATGGGAGTGGAAGCCAAACAGCAATGCTTTCACTTGTAATGAAAGATGAAAATTTAATGACTGCACCAAAAATGAAAATTGAAGCAGAGATGGGCGGATTAATAGATGCAATTGCAGAATATGATAATGCGAAAAATGCAATTGGATATTCATATTTTTACTATGTAAATACAATGTATAAAAAAGATACTGTTAAAATGCTTGCAATAAATGGAGTAAAGCCAACAATAGAAACAATAAAAAATGGAACATATCCAATATACACAAATGGTTTTATAGTATATAGAGCTGATGAGCAAGAAGGCTCAAATGTACTAAAATGGGTAGATGCAGTATTATCTGAAAGAGGAACAAAAATAATAGAAGATAATGGTTATGTTGCTGTAAATTAATCAATATATAATAAATTGGAGAGATGATATGAAGAAAATAATATTTGGTCTAATAGCTTTTGGTATTGTGTGTTTTGCTGCAACAGGTGTATTAATATATAAGCATAATGAAGAAATTCTAGAAAAAGACAATAATCAAGAAAATATAAGTAATGGAAATAAAGAAGAACAAGAAAAAACTCTAGACTTAAATGGAACATATAATGAAAATGACATTATCATAAGTGAGAATGCAGAGATTTTTAATAGTGTTGAAATAAAAATCCCACAGATAAGTGGACTAAAGAATAAAGATATTGAAACAAAAGTAAACAATAGCATAAGAGAAAAGATTTATACTTCTCTAAAAGAATATTCAGATATTGAATATATGTCATTTTATACAAATGCAAATTTCTCAAATGTTGTTTCAATAATCTGCACTTGCGGATTGAAAGATGATTGGAAAGAAATCTACCTTAATTATGAATTGATAAATGGCGAAGAGTTAAAATTAGACGATTTATTAAGCCAAAATACAGATATCTATACAGTAGTTAGAAAGGCTTTTTATAGAGCTGCAGCAGGTTCTGCTGTAAGGAATGAGGATATAGAAGAACCTAAATATGATCCAACAACTAATACTTGGTATATTTATCAATATGTATGGAATGATGCAACCAAGAGTTCTGAAAAAACGAAAGTTGAATTTGTTATAGATGAAGATGAAGTTGCCAAAAATATAGCAAACTTTATAAATTCATCAAGAAAAGATTTTTTCTTTTCATCACAAGGAGTTTACTTAAAAACATACGACTATTTTGTCAACTTTACTGATATAGCTGATAATATTGTGATTTATGATAAATACTTAACAGAAGAAAGTTTGTATGAAAAAGATGATATAGGACTTAAGAATTTGTTCACATGTGCACGTTCTTGCAGCAACTATTTACAGTATCAAGATTATGGCATGTATGGAGACAATTTGTTTTATGATGTGGCGATAGCAAGAGAGTATATGGCTTTAAGCAGAATTGATGAAGTAGAGCTTAAAGAGGCAATATACGAATTGTTAAAAACAAACCTATATGAGAAATTAGCTGAATATAAAGAAATTGCAAAGCAAAATCCTAATAAATTTTATATAGCAATAATACGTCCGCAAGTTCTTGATATTTATTTTCCAAACAATATGTACAACACGTTTTTTATAGGGGTAAATATGCAAACAAAAGTAGGTGAGAATGAAGAATCTAAAGAAGAAAATCTGAAAGAAATTAAAGGTGAGTATAGATACTATAATGTTGGTTTTTATGGTAGTCCAGGAGATTATTATTTTACATCAACTCTGCAACACAGTTATACAGAAGAGGAGTGGATTGAACTACCAACACTACAAAAAATAGATATTGATAAATATTATGATGAAAATCTGGAATATAAAGACTTTATAAATCAAGTAATTAAGAATGAATTATCGAAAGATTCAATTCCATTTGAAGAATTAGAAATAGAAAGGATAACCTATGATTTTAAGAAAGAGCGAATGATTGTTAATTTTAAAGAAAACGAATATGATCTAGTAGAAACAATAATATATTTTAGTTATAGGTAATAAAAAAGGAGAGGCATATGAAAACTATTATCATTTTGATTAATAAATTTATATATTGGCTAGGAAAGCTAGTAGGCAAGGGAAGTAGCATGCCACGGAAAAATTGCACTTAAGTTAGATAGAAACATATTGAAGAAGATAAAACTTCCAGATGATATAATAGTTGTAACAGGTAGCAATGGGAAGACATCAACGGTTGAAATGATAAATAGTGTATTAACCGAAAATGGGAAGACGGTTGCTTGTAATTTAGAAGGTTCAAACCAAACCGAAGGTGTTACAACAATGATTTTAAACAATTGCAATTTACATGGAGAAGTAAAAAAAGATGTGCTTTTAATAGAAAGTGATGAAAGATATTTAAGACATACTTTGAAATTTTTTAGACCTAAATATTTAGTTGTAACAAACTTATACAGAGACCAAATGACTCGAAACGGCCATCCTGAGCTTATTTACGATATTATAAAAGAAGCGATAACAGATGATATACATTTGATTTTAAACACAGATGATCCTCTTTCTTCTTTATATGGATACAAAAAGAATAATGTTACATACTTTGGAATGAATGAAAATAAGTTTTCAAAGAAAGTAAATGATAGTGCATATGATGATGGAAAGTACTGTCCTAATTGCAAAAAGCCATTAAAATATGATTATTATCATTACAATCATATAGGTTCATATAAATGTGAAAATTGTGGACATGCTAGAAAAGAGCCAGACTATGCAGTAACAGATTTTAACTTTGATGTTGGCGAGATGACAATAAACAGAAAATATAAACTTCAAATGAATTTAAGAAGCATATATAATGCATATAATCTTCTTGCAACATTTGCTGTATGTAGATTAGTTGGAATAAAAGATGATAAAATAGTTGAATCTTTGAATAACTATGTTATAAAAAATGATAGAATACAAAAGTTTGAATTAAATGGACATGATGCAATGTTACTTACATCAAAGCATGAAAATTCAATATCATATAACCAATCACTTTTATATGTAACGAGAGAAAAAGAAGATTGTACTGTGGTTATAATTGTTGATGCTGTAAGTAGAAAATATTTTACAAGTGAGACTTCATGGCTTTGGGATATAGACTTCGAACTTTTAAAAAGTGAGAATGTAAAAAAAGTTATTTTAGGTGGAAAATATGTACATGACTTGGTTACAAGAATGGAGTTTGCAGGAATTAATATGGACAAAGTTGTTGCAAAGAGTGATCTAGATGAACTAATGAAAGAAACAAAAGAAAATTCAATAGGAAAAATATATGTCATAACATGTTTTTCGGATAGAATGAAGTTTTTGAATAGGAGGTAAGACTATGAAAATATTGCATCTATACTATGATATAATGAATTTATATGGAGATTATCGGAAATGTTAGTATACTAAAGAAACATTTAGAAGATCAAGGTTTAGAAGTTGTTTTAGATAAAAAAACAATTGGCGAAGAAGTGAATTTTAATGAATATAATTTTATATTTACAGGAAGTGGCACAGAGAAAAATTTAGATGTTGTTTTAAAGGATTTGCAAAATAGAAAAGAAGAATTAGAAAAATACATAGATAGTGAAAAAGTGATTTTAATGACAGGAAATAGTTTCGAAATGCTTGGCAAGAAAATAGATAATGAAGAATGTCTTGGAATATTTGATTTTGAAACAACTAGAGATAAAGATAGAGAGACATCCGATGTAATATACAAATCAAAATATTTAAGTAAGCCTATTGTAGGTTTTGTAAACAAAATGACAAAGATGTATCATAATATGAATCCATTTTTCGAAGTTGAATTTGGAATAGGCGAGAATGAAAACAATGATTATGAAGGCGTAAAATATAAAAACTTGTATGGTACTCATGTTTCTGGTCCTATTTTAGTCAGAAATCCAGAGCTATTAAAAATGTTAGTAGATACGATATGTAAGCAAAATAAAATAAAGACTAAAGATGTAAGTTATAAAAATGAAGAAGAGGGATATAACCTTGTACTTAGTGAATTAAAAAATAGAAAGCAAAAAGAGCAAAAATAAATTTGCTCTTTTTTCTGCTTTTGTTTGCATATTATTCAGCGTATGCTTTAAATAATTTGCAAAACTCTTTGTTTTTTCTTAATTTGCTAAGTCCTTTTTCTAAGATTTGCCGAACTCTTTCACGAGATAGACCAAGTTCTTGTCCAATTTCTTCTAGAGTACTAGGAATGCCATCAATAAGCCCAAATCTTTTCTTTATTATAAATGCCGAACGATCACCGAGAGTCGCGGAAATTGCTTCACAAAGAGGTGCATTTAGGTTTCTAAGCTCGTACTCATCTTGAAGATCAGATATCTCAGAATTTGGAATAAAATCTTCCAACTCAGAATCCTCATCGTTATTAATGAGTGTTGACAATGAGACGACATCAGCGTAAGAAGTTTTTAGCTTAATAATTTGTTCTTGTGATAAGCCGGTAATTTCAGCGAGTTCGTTTAACGAGGGTTGTCTAGCATTTTCTTGAAAAAAGATCGTTTCTGCTCGAAGAACCTTGTGAATATTCTCGTGCACATATGATGGAAGGCGAATTACTCTGCTTTTATCAGCAATTGCTCTTACTATTGTCTGCATAATCCAATAGCTAGCATAGGTGGAAAAATGGTACCCTTTTTTATAGTCAAATTTATCAATCGCAATGAGTAGCCCGATATTACCCTCTTGAATCAAATCCTCTTCTGATATGCTACTATATTTTATTGAATATTTATTAGCAAATTTTATTACCAGAAAAAGATTGGAAGATGCGATAATATCTCGAGCCTTTTTGTCACCATTTTCTTTGCGTTTGAATAATTCTACACACTCTTCATGTGAAAGAAGTGGCTGTGATTTAGCTTCTCTATAATATATGGCAAGAGAAGTTCCAAGCAATTTGGCTGGCATTGAGAAAGGTACATTTTTGGATTCGATCTTTTTTAAAACTTCATCCGATGGTTCATGGTCAGTGATGTCATAGGCAAGTTGAGAATTCATAGAAAATAAACTCCTTTAATAACATAAAATATATACAATTAATTATTTTAGCACTAAAATATAAAAAATTCAATAACTTTTAAAATTTAGTGAAGCAATTGACTAAAACAATCATATTTAATATAATTTATACGTATATTATCTTTAAAGGAGGGTCTTTAATGGATCAAAAAAACTGGTATTCAATGTCTTTTGAAGAAGTGGCAAAAGAGCTTGGCACAAATATAGAAAGTGGCTTAGATTCAGTAGCAATTTCTAAGCTTCATGGCTATTATGGGAGTAATGAAATAACATCAAAAAAGAAAAAAAGTGTTATAAAAATGATAATAGAGCAATTTAAAGATTTTATGATAATTGTTTTACTTCTCGCAGCACTTGTCTCTGGACTAGTAAGTAAAGATTTTACGGATTCAGTAATAATCTTAATAATAGTTCTTTTAAATGCTGTAATTGGTGTAATACAAGAGTTAAAGGCACAAAAATCTTTAGATGCATTAAAAAATCTTAGTGCTCCAACATGTAAAGTAATAAGAGAAGGAAAGATAGAAACAATTAGCTCAAAAGAACTTGTGCCAGGAGATATAGTAATATTAGAGACAGGTGACTATGTTCCGGCAGATTTAAGATTAATAGAAGCTGTTAATTTAAAAATACAAGAGGCAGCACTTACTGGTGAATCTGTTCCAGTTGAAAAATCTGTGTACACAATAGACAAGAAAGATGTAGGGATTGGAGATAGGACAAACCTAGCATTTTCAAGCAGTATGGTGACATATGGAAGAGGAAAAGGAATAGTTACAGCAATTGGAATGGATACAGAAGTGGGAAAAATAGCAAAGATGTTAGACTCTGTGGATGAAAGCGAAACACCACTAAAGAGAAGACTTGAAGCTTTAGGCAAAACATTGGGAATAGCTGCTCTTGTTATTTGTTTAGTAATTTTTGCAGTTGGTTCGCTTGTTCATGGAAAGGACTTGCTATCAATGTTTATGACAGCGGTAAGCCTTGCGGTTGCAGCAATACCAGAAGGATTGCCTGCAATATCTACAATTGTACTTTCAATAGGCGTTCAAAGAATGGTAAAAAGAAATGCTATTATAAGAACACTTCCATCAGTTGAAACACTTGGTAGCGCAACGGTTATATGTTCAGATAAAACAGGAACATTAACTCAAAATAGAATGACGGTTGAAAAAATATTTTATAACAATGAAACATTTGATGCAAAAGAAAAATATAACAATGTAGATGACCATTATGCATTATTATTAAATTCAATGATACTTTGTAATGATTCCAAAATAGCACAAAATGGCAATGAATATAAAGTTACTGGAGACCCTACAGAAACAGCACTTGTAGACTTAGGAATAAAAAGTAACTTCATGAAAACAGAAATAGAAAATTCAAATAAAAGAGTTGAAGAAATTCCATTTGATTCAGAAAGAAAGCTAATGACAACAGTAAACAAAAATGGAAACAGTTTAATGGTTTATACCAAAGGTGGAGTAGATGAATTGCTTGCGCGTTGTTCTAAGATTTTGTTAGATGGAACCCCAGTGGCTATAACAGAAGCACACAAAGACTATATAAGAAGAGTAAACGAAGAACTTGCAACAAATGCTCTAAGAGTACTTGCAATGGCATATAAGAAGATAGATAGTGTTCCAAATAAAAATGAAATAGCAACATTAGAAAATGACTTAGTATTTATAGGAATGGTTGGAATGATAGACCCAGCAAGACCAGAGGTAAAAGAAGCCGTTCATAAATGTAAGACAGCTGGTATAAGACCTGTAATGATAACAGGAGACCACAAAATAACAGCTGTGGCAATTGCAAAACAAATAGGAATATTAAATGATGGAGATAAAGCAGTCACTGGTGCTGAGCTAGAAAAAATGTCAGATGAAGAACTTGCAAAGAATGTAAAAGATATATCAGTATATGCGAGAGTATCACCAGAACATAAAGTAAGAATAGTAAAAGCTTGGCAATCACATGGCGAAGTTGTAGCAATGACAGGTGATGGCGTAAATGATGCACCAGCATTAAAAACAGCAGATATAGGTGCCGCAATGGGAATTGTCGGAACAGATGTGGCAAAAGAGGCTGCAGATGTAGTACTAACAGATGATAACTTTGCGACAATAGTATCAGCAGTTGAAGAGGGAAGAAGAATATATGATAACATATTAAAAGCAGTAGCATATTTGTTATCATCAAACATAGGTGAAATAATAACATTATTTGTAGGAACAATGCTAGGTTGGGCAATCGAGCCACTAATGCCAATACACATATTATGGATAAACTTGGTAACAGATAGCCTTCCAGCACTTGCACTTAGCGTAGATCCAGCAGAAGAAGATATAATGGAGAGAAAAGCTAAGAAAAATAAAAACATATTCACAAAAGGCATGATATGGAGAATAGTATATCAAGGTATAATGGTTGGAGCAATCACGCTTCTTGCATTCTGCATAGGCTGTGGCTTCAAATTTGATGCATTAGTAGATGCAAATGGAGAAATAACAAATGTGGGCAAAACAGCACAAACAATGGCTTTTGCAGTGCTTGCGATGTCACAATTGACTCATGTGTTCAATTTGCGTTCTAATAAAAAATCGATATTTAAAGTTGGACTATTAACAAATAGAACATTGATAGGTGCAACGCTAATATCAATGCTATTGATGATAATCGTTTTAAATGTACCGTTCTTGCAAAATATATTTGAAGTAACACAACTACCACTAAACGACATAGAATTAGTAACACTTTTAATAATATCACCAGTAGCAATAGTTGAATTATTTAAAGCATTTAAAATAAACACGTTAAAAGATGAAGAATAAGAAAAAGAGTATTTAGGAAACAAGGATTTTTAGTTTGAAAGCTTTTAAAATGCTAAGCAAATATGTGATGCAATTAGTTATAAATGAAAAAATTTAACAAGTTTTTGTTATATAAAATAATAGGAGGAGAACATAATAAGCTCTCCTCCTAAAAAATTTGCAAATTGCAAAATAAATATTGACAGATTAGATAAAAATGTGCTAATATTGAAAATGTCGAAACGACATGCGGGTGTGGCGGAACTGGCAGACGCGCTAGACTTAGGATCTAGTGTCACAGACGTGGGGGTTCAAGTCCTCTCACCCGCACCAAAAAGACTGTTTTAGAATGAAAATTCTGAAACAGTCTTTTTTAGTTTTTGTAGATAGAGCAATAGTTTGCTTCTAATTCATATCAATTATATCATAATATAAAACTTTGGACTCTTGACAACACTTATGTTGAAAAGTAAAATAAATTTGTTAGTACTAGAAGCTCAGTATTTATAGCAATGTGAAGGAAAAAATATAAAAATTTGAATTATTGTAATAAATTATCCAAAATACTTCAAAATAAATATAAAAGGAGAGTAAAAATGAAATATACTTATGAAACAAATGGAACATGTTCAAGAAAAATTGAATTTGAAATAGAAAATGGAATAGTTAAAAATGTAAGATTTACAGGAGGCTGTAATGGAAATTTAAAGGCTGTAGCAGCTCTTGTGGAGGGACAACCAAAGGAAAAGGTTATTAAATTATTAAAGGGAATAAATTGTGGTACAAAAGGAACATCTTGTGGAGACCAATTGGCAAGGGCTTTGGAAGGGGTAAAATAAATTTTGAGTATAGCTTTTGGGGAGCAGTATTAGGGTGAATAAAGAAAAAATAAAATGCTAGTTGACAGATTATGTTAAGTATTGTATAATATCATTTGTATGCATATTTTTTTAGTTGTTTCTATTCTTTTATTAACATGGTTGAAATGATATATACCATTAGTTATAAAATATATTAGAAACAGCACATAATTTAATTCTAGGAGGATAATGTTATGGAAAACATTATTATTACGAAGAACCCCGCAGAAGCTCAGGTTGTAACTCATGGAGGTGTGTTCCATGCAGATGAGGTAATGGCAGTTGCCATTCTTTCGGAAATTTTCGGCCGGGAGATGAAGGTCTCAAGGGTCTTTAAGGTTCCGAATGACCTTCCAGATGGCACTATTGTACTCGACATTGGTGGAGGTAAATATGACCATCATCAGCGTGGAGGAAATGGCGCAAGAGAAAACGGTGCACCGTACGCGTCGTGTGGACTTATTTGGAGAGAGTTTGGTAAAGAACTCTTGAAGGAGGTCGAAGACATAGAAAACGTATGGCGGCTGATTGATGAGCAGTTGATATCTGGTATCGATGCAATTGATTGCGGTGCAATACCAAGATGTGAAGCTGTGGTCAAGCCTATGACGATTTCTGCTATCATTTCAAGTTTCAATCCTGCATGGGACAGCACAGAAACACCGGATGAGGCTTTTGTAAAGGCCGTTGACGAGGCAAAGAGAATCTTCGATAGGCTTTTGGCGAATACTATTTCAAAGGTTAAAGCCGTTGGGATAGTTGAGGCGGCGATTGAAAATTCCAAAGACCATATTATGGTTCTGGAGACATTCGTGCCGTGGCAGGATGCACTGTTTGCTTCTGATAATCCGAAGGCAGAAGAAATACTGTTTGTAGTATTTCCTTCTAACAGAGGAGGCTTTAATTGGCAAGCCGTCCCTGAAAGTCTGGGTAATTTTGCTGTTCGCAAATCTACACCTAAAGAATGGTGGGGAGCTCCGGCAAAAGAACTCCAAGAATTGACAGGAGTAAGAGATGCTACTTTCTTTCATCCAAATGGATTTATTGGTGCAGCAATGTCTAAGGATGGAGCAATCCGACTTGCAAAGCTTGCAATCGAAGCTTAATAATCCCCAAAGAGAGTATTCATTATGAATGCTCTCTTTTTTATACAAAGAATACCCCTCAGCTAATTTATTATGCGGAGGGGTTATTCTTTTACATTATTCAAAAATGGCAATAAAAAATTTTTGATTGTTCTTATTTTACTCTTAGTATATATGTTATTTTGCTTATATTTCTTGTTGCAGAGGTTGTAAGGCCGGTATATTTTATGCTTGAATTAGAACCACAGTTATACACTTTTATATTTACATTATTTCCACTTGTAGTATAAGAATTGAAAATTTCAACATGTCCAGGACTTACTAAAATATCTCCTGCCTTTGCTTTTGATAAATCTACATTTGAACTTCCTTTTGAAGATACTACTGATAGGTAGCTATTTCCACCGCTTGCACCTATACTTGCAAAAGTGTTACTATTTCTTTGATAGTTAAAATAATTTTGCATACTTGTTTTGCCGTTTATTAAAGCATATTCATAAAGAACCCATGAAACATAAGAGCTACAGTCTACGCAGTAACTACCATTATATAGCTTGCTTTTATCCATCGGAATAGTTCTAGCGCCTGCAGCAAGGCTATAAACAAAGTTATTTTGAGCAATGTAAGATTTACATGCTTTAGCTATTCCAGTAATAGATGTATTTGTCCTAGAAAATGTAGGTAAAGAATTCGACTGTGTTATAGTACTTACTTTATTTGTAGATAAATATTTTGAATAAATATATCCAAAAGAATTGTTGTGTTTTGCGTATGCCCAACCATCCTTTCTGATTTGGTAAACATACACTTTGGTGTTTTTACTTAAAATTCCTTTGCTGTAATAAGATGTTCCAGGACCGTTTCTAAAGTTAACACCGGTTGTTACATATCTGTATGCATTTATTGTGCTTGAAGAACTAGAAGATGCTAAAGTGTTTTTTAGTGCACTACGAGTTTTTGCTCCAACAATACCATCAGCTACAAGTCCTTTACTCCTTTGAAAATTAATAACAGCATTGTATGTCTTTGTACCAAATATGCCGTCAACAGATAGGTTATAGCCGAGAATGATTTAGCATATCTTGAACCCACTTAACAGAGTTGCCACTTGAACCTTTGCGCACTAATACGGTTGGTTCAGCATAACGGCTAGAATAACTTGCCATAGAGACATTAGTTAAACATGCAAAGAATAGAAATGAAAATGCAAGTGTCAGACATGTTAATAACTTAAGTTTTGTATTTGACATAATAAAAACCTCCTTCATTAGTCTTAGTCTCGTACAATATAATTGTAACACTATGAATAGGCGGATGTGAACCTGAAATGTTTGACATAAATAGGAACAAAAATCACTTGACATAATGCAAACGAGATAGTATAATTTTATATGTTCGCAAATTAACAATGATATTTTTCAAACAATGGAGGGAATAATGACTGACGCTCTTTATGAAAGTGTTGTAAATGGCAGCGAATATGATTTGGAGGAGGCTTTAAAACATAATAGAAGTGTATATTTGGCAAAAACTACAGCAAGGCAAATGCTGGAAATCGAAGAACAATTTGTTGAAAAAGAGAAAAAAGGTTGTTCTATCAATTATGCTTTGGCACTTCTCTCAAAAATGAGAAAAGCGGGGCATGAAGAATCGTATCTTGCAATTACATTGAAACCTAATAAAGAAAATGGTCTAAAAACGAAATGCTATGCTACGGTGTACTATCGTAAAAATGGCGCTTGGTATATCGCAGATCCTATGGCTGATATTGAGGAGAAAAATCAGCAATTTAAGTATAAAGCGATACCAATAAGATTGTATAGAAAAATCAATGAGGAGGTAAGGATTTTTGATCCTAATGGAATAAGTGGTGATTATGAATTCTATAGAGAGTTCATGAATAGACCAGCGCTTATTCTACTGGACCCTCATCATTACCACTGAAAGATAAAAATAGACTCTAATAGCGTAAAAAGCTATTGGAGTTTATTTTTATCTTTTTTAAGAATCGTTGAAAAAATATATTAAATATAATAAAATTAACGATGTAAATAAAAAGAAAAAAGGGGACTAACTATGAAAAAAATCATATTTGCCACAGGCAATCCAACTAAAGCCAAAAGATTTTCAAATGGACTTGTAAAGCATGATATAGAAGTAATATCTTTAAAAGATTTAGACTTAAAGTTAGATGTGGATGAAAGCGGAAACAATGCAATAGAAAACGCATTAAAGAAAGCAAGAGCATGTTTTGAAAAGATTAAAATGCCAACAATAGGAATGGATGACACATTATATTTAGAAAATGTTCCAGAAGACAAACAACCAGGTTTGTTTGTAAGAAGAGTAAATGGAAAAACTTTAAACGATGAAGAAATGATAGAACATTATTTAAACTTAGTAAAAGAGTATGGAATAGATGGAAAATTAAATTCAAAATGGATATATGGTCTAGCCGTAATAGATGAAAATGGAGAAGAAAGCACATACACGTGGTATAAAGATGATTTCTATATGGTAGACACAAAATCGAGTGTGATAAATCCTGGATATCCTCTTAATTCTATATCAAAATACAAAGGAATAGATAAGTATTTTACAGAAGTATCGGAAGAGGAGAAAGAAAAAATCAGATATAATGAAGATAATGTTGTAGAGTTCATAGCAAAACATATATAAGGAAGGTGCGAAAATGTTAAAAGCAATTAACCCAAAACAACCATTGGTTGATATCCCCGCTCAACCAATGGTATGTAGAGTTTTTTATAGCAATACTTTACACTTAAGATAGAAGGAGGGAAATTCATTGGATCAAATTAAAATCGGAAAATTTATAGCAGAATGTAGAAAGAAAAACAATTTAACTCAAATGCAATTGGCAGAAAAATTAAACATTACAGACAGGGCAATATCAAAATGGGAAAACGGAAAATCGTTACCTGATTCATCTATAATGTTGGATTTGTGCAATGAACTAAAAATAAGTGTAAATGAATTGTTAAGTGGGGAGATGATTGATATGAAAGAACATGACAAAAAGACAGAAGAATTGTTATTAGAGCTTGCAAGTCAAGATGAGCTAAAAAACAAAAAATTACTTACAGCAATGTGGATATTGCTAATAGCGAGTACGGTCTTTTACATAGGTATAGTGCTTCTAGCAGTGCTATTACTAAAAGAGGAATTGTTAGGTGGAATAATAATAGCTGCTTCAACGATATTTTTTATAGCAGTGTGTTTTATGATGGTAAAAATCGAAGTAGATGCAGGCTATTATGAATGTAAGGAGTGCAAATATAGATTTGTTCCAAAATACAAAGAAGTATTATTTTCGCTTCATATGGGAACAACGAGATATTTAAAATGTCCAAAATGTCACGAAAAGACATGGGCAAAAAAGGTTATGACAAAATAAATTTTTATTGCAAATTATAAAGTAGGCTTGAGGCATGAAATCTTTATAGAGATACATATATGTAAATAAAAAATATGGTTATGAAGTGGGCAAAATATCAATGAAAGAAAAGAAGATAATATTTAATAAAGTATAAATGAAGAGCAAGCGAATTTATTGAAAATCGCTTGCTTTTTAGTGAAAAAATCAAAAATTTAACCTAAAATTTGATTTTATGTTAATTTTTGTGATAAAATGTGAAACGGCATTGGCTAAAAACGTTTATTATAGGAGGTTTTAAGTATGAGTAAAGAAGATGTAGTAAATGCACATTTATACAGTATAAATAACAAACCCCAATTATTAAATGACAAAAAGTGTGGATGCTTTTATTGCTTAAAAATATTTTCTCCATTAGAAATTGAGGAATGGCTAGAAGATGAAGAAGGGACAGCTCTTTGTCCTTATTGCAGAATAGATTCTGTAATAGGTGAAAGTTCTGGCTATCCAATAACTGAAGAATTCTTAAGTGAAATGCATAAATATTGGTTCTAAATGAATGGCCCTTTCACTTACAGCTAAATTTTTGTATGCTAAATACCGGTTAAGCTAAGGTGTTTTGTGGCAAGTAGGAATAGTCAATATTTTTTCGTAATAAGCATAAATGAAGAGCAAGCGAATTTATTGAAAATCGCTTGCTCTTATGTTAAAATGTGAATAGTTGAATAGTGACAATGTATTTAGATTATACAGAATTACAAGCAGAAAATCATAATGCAATGACTATGAAAGATTGGGTAGAAAAATTGAATGCATTTTTGCAATTTAATGGTAAAGAAATATTACACAATGTAGGGAAAATGTCGGCTAGTATTGCAAAAGAATTAGCTTATAAAGAGTATGACAAATTTAAAGTTAAACAAGATAAATTATATAAATCAGACTTTGATAATTTTTTTAATGAAGCAAAAGTGATAGAAAATGGAACTGATAAATAATGGATATGTATCAAAAAGAAAAGCAAGAAAAGAAATGAAAAATAACGAAAATAAAGAAGAAATGCAAAATAAAACGAGTATCAACTGGTATAAACCGACTTATGGAAAACTTTCTATGAAGTCTTATAAATAAAGTCTTTTAGTCTTATTCCTTTTTACATTTTATAACTGGAAAATGATATTTATTTTAAATAAAATAGAGGTAATAACGACTTATGGAAAACTTTTATATGAAGCAATAAATAAGGAGGTAGTAATGAAGAAAATTGTAGATAGATATACTAATAATATTTTTGAAAATATTAAACATATGGATGAATATGGAAATGAATATTGGTATGCTAGAGAACTTTCAAAAGTTTTAGAATATAAAGACTGGAGAAACTTCTTAAAGGTTTTAAATAAAGCAAAAGATGCTTGTAAAAATTCTGGGTTTAATATAGATGAACAACTTGTTGAGGTCAACAGGTTGTCAAAAAGAAATAATAATGCCATTGCTAATATACAAGATTATAAACTTTCAAGATATATATGTTATTTAATAGTACAAAATGCAGATCCAAGCAAAGAAGTTGTTGCTTTAGGACAAACCTATTTTGCTATACAAACAAGAAAACAAGAAATAACAGAGCAAGAATATGATTCATTATCAGATGACGAAAAAAGATTTTATCAAAGGAAATTAACGAGACAAGGTAATTATACTTTGCAAAGAGTTGCTTCTGCAGCAGGTGTTAAAAACATGGCTGAGTTTCATA
>CAUGFN010000009.1:0-39228 GCA_959598745.1 uncultured Eubacteriales bacterium | reverse complement strand
TATTGCAAATAGTATTCCTAACCAACAACCTCTTGAAAAAGTGAGAATTAAAGTCAATGTATTTATGCTAAGCATTCCAAAAGCTATTAATTTTTTTAATATTTTTTTCTCCTCGAACAATAAAGCAAAATTAATTGGAACAACCAATAATAAATATTCGCCAAATACATTAGGATTCTCAAATGTTGAATATACTCTCATTTTAATGCTTTCAAACATATTTTTATCAAGCCAAGCTTGAGAATACAAATCTCCATAAACATATTGATATAATCCGTAGATTGATGCAATTGTGGCGCTAAATACAAAAAAGTGTAAAAGTATATTAAGACTTTTTTCATCCTTAACCGCATTTACCACGACAAAATAAAACAATATAAAAGCTACTGTCAGCATAAATATATTCTTATTTTCAGCTGTAGACAAAGATGTTATCGCCGAAAAGAAGTACACTATTATAAATAACAATACCCATAAATTCACTCTAGACTGTTCAAATTTAAAGCTATCATCTGTAATAGCCTTTAAAAATAGAGAGCCCAATGACAATAAAACCAATAATAACATCGCCATTGTCGGCAAAAATGGTGTAAAAATCACAACCGCACCAATCCAGATAATCGGCTTAGTAAATATGCTATTCTCGAATAATTTCTCTAGTTTTATTCTTTTTGATAACTTTCTAAAAAAATTCAGTATAGCATTGATGATTTTATATCCAACTGTTTCTTGCATCTCTTCACTATAAGGCTTATTCTTTAATAAAATATTGACGAAAAAACTGTTTTTTACTTGATTTCCAAGCCAATTCATACAACATATTAAAAATTTATATATATTACTCTCTTTTATCAACTTCTCCATAGTTTTCCAATCTTTCTTTATATTTATTTTATTATTATATACAAATTTATAAAAATATACAAGGCAAAAAAATGCTACCTTCAATAATTAAATTTGCAAGGTAGCACCCGTTTTTAAAATATTCTAAAAATGCCTTTTAATATTAGTATTAATACTACTCCCGGTACACCCAATAGTAATATTATTCCACCTGTAATAAAATTTAATGCAATTTTTAGCCCCATAATGTTAAGGATTGTGAATAATGTTCCCCCCAACATTGCATTTAATATCACGGAGCAAAGATTTTTCCTTGAATCATTCAAAATTCTAAGAAGCGCAAATCCACCAATAGACGCAGTAACGATGTAAGAAGCTATTTCTAAAACACCCATCTTTTACTCCTCCTTTCCTATTACATTTTATTAAAAAGTACAAGTTTTATTCCTCATATTGGAACTCAAGATCGAATATTTTTACAATATCTCCTTCTTTAATTCCTCTTCTTTTCAATTCTGCTTCAATTCCCATTTTCTTAAGAGTATTATGGAAATATGCAAGAGATTCGTAATCTGAAAAATTAACTCTTCTCATAACATTTTCAATTTCTTTTCCATCAATTATAAAAGTGTTATTTTCTCTAGTGATTCTCCAGCCCTCATTTTCATCTTCATAATTATAATAAACTGTCTTGTCAACTTCTTCTAATTCTTGTTTTGGTATTTCTTTTAAAAGTTCGGCCACTCTGTTAAAAAGTTCATTTAATCCTTCGCCTGTAACTGCTGATATTTTAAATATTTCATATCCCTTTTGCTTTGCAACTTTTTCAAGTCTTCTGTAATTTTCTTCATCCTGCATAACATCAATTTTGTTAGCCGCAACCACTTGCAATTTATTAGACAGCTTCTCGCTATAATTTGAAAGTTCCGCATTTATTTTATAAAAGTCTTGAACTGGGTCTCTACCTTCTGTTCCAGCAACATCTATAACATGAATTAGTAATCTAGTTCTTTCAACATGTCTTAAAAATTTCAAACCTAGTCCAACACCTTCACTTGCACCTTCAATAAGACCTGGTATATCAGCCATTACGAAACTAGAACCATTAGCCAATTTTACAACGCCTAAATTAGGTTCTATAGTCGTAAAATGATAATCTGCTATTTTAGGCTTAGCTGTAGTCATTCTAGATAATAATGTTGATTTACCAACATTAGGATAGCCTAAAAGACCTACATCTGCTATTAACTTTAATTCAAGAATAACTGTTTTTTCCACACCTGGTTCGCCAGTTTCAGCAAAATTTGGAATCTGCCTTGTTGCGGTTGCATAATGAACATTACCTTTTCCACCTTTTCCGCCTTTCAAAACGCATTCAACTTGTCCTTCTTCAGACAAATCTGCTATTACTTTTCCTGTTTCCTCATCTCTTACTACCGTTCCTTGAGGAACATCTATATATAAATCTTCTCCACTTTTTCCTGCTTTTCTTGCCCCACTACCAGCTTCACCATCTTGTGCCAAGTACTTCTTCTTATACTTAAAGTCAACTAGTGTATTTAGACCCAAATCCACTCTAAAATAGACACTACCACCTCGTCCACCGTCTCCACCGTCTGGTCCACCATTTGCTACATATTTTTCTCTTCTAAACGTAATCGCTCCATTTCCACCTTTACCAGAGCCAATTATTATTTTAGCATAATCTATGAACATATATTTTTCTCCTTTTTTCACATTCTATTAAGTAATATTTTACCACATTTTCTCATATTTATCAATGTTTTATAATCCTTAAAGCTTCCAAAAACACATTTTAAATTTTATTTCATCATGATTTAGCAAATTGTTTTAACGTGACTTATTCAACTTGCTAATATCCAAACTAAACTAATAAATGCCATAAAAAACGAGGAACCATTAAAAACGGTCCCTCGAATTAATTACTTATTTTCCTCTGTAACGATACTTACTTGTTTCTTGTCTCTACCTTTTCTCTCGAATTTAACTACGCCGTCAGCTTTTGCATATAGAGTATCATCGCTACCGATTCCAACATTTGTACCTGGATGGATTTTTGTTCCTCTTTGTCTAACTAATATATTTCCAGCTAGAACAAATTGACCATCAGCTCTTTTGGCACCAAGTCTCTTTGACTCACTATCTCTACCATTTTTGGTACTACCCATACCTTTTTTATGTGCCATGTCTCTCTCCCCTTTCAGTTAAAAATCTTCTATTAGCATTTTTATAAAATCCTAATTATTCAGCAGCTTCTTCTGTTGTAGCAGTAGCAGCTTTCTTTGTAGTAGCTCTTTGGCTAATCTTATCAATTTTAATCTTTGTATATGGTTGTCTGTGTCCTTGTTTCTTTCTCTCGTTTTTCTTAGCTTTGTATTTGAATACAACCACTTTTTTAGCTTTTCCGTTTTCAATAACAGTAGCTTCAACTTTTGCACTCTTAACAGTTGGTGTTCCTATTTTAACTTTTTCACCGTCTGAAAGTAATAATACTTTATCAAAAGTTACTTTATCGCCTTCGTTTAAATCAAGTTTTTCAACGAAAACTTCATCTCCTTCAGCTACTTTGTATTGTTTTCCACATGCTTCGATTATCGCGTACATCTAAAGCACCTCCTTCATATAAAACTCGCTAATCTCTCATCTTAGGTAGCTATTAATAGCATTTATGACCATAATTAAGCGGATTACACGTATGACATTATACAACCAATCTTGCAATTTGTCAAATCTTTTTCAATATCCAAAAATTAACAAACAGATTTTGAAATCGAAATCTGTTTGTCTTTAAAATAATTATATTATTTCAATCCATTTAGATTAAGCTTTTTTGCTGAGTTGCTCCCAAAATTCGTTCTTCTCTTTTTCATCTTTTATCCAATATTTCAAACTTATGAGTGTCAAAAAAGCCAACGAATCCTTGCTTATATTTTGTTTTTCTAAATCACATGAAATATCATAAATAGGCTCGTATTTTTTGTCTCTATTATCGCATATAAGCCTATAGAGTTTAATTGGTAGAAGCTTTATATATTTTTCTCCTAACAATTTTAATATTTCATATACCTCTGAATACATTCTTTTTTCATTTTCGTTCATACATTTCTCCTTTTATATAGATGAACGTTCATCATCTTTTGAATTATTTTTATTCTTATTTTTTGTTTTTTCTAGTCCGCCAACTATTTTTTGAAGATCCTCTATGGTGATAGCACCGCTTTCAACTTGTTTTTGAAGCGTTGATTTTAATTTTTCAAAAGCTACGTCTTCGCCTTGTGTTGGCACATCATTTCTAACTTTTTGTAATATTTTTTCTCTTTCTTTTTCCTTAGAAGCTATCTGTTCATCATAAAATTGTTCTTGTTTTGTTAACATTTTTAGTGATTCATCTGCACTAGCATATTCTTCATCGCTTGGCACAGAAATCGTTTCCATTCTTTCCTTATTAGTTTCTATGTCTTTCTCTAGTTCTTCTTTCTTGCTTTTCAATGACTCAACAATCTTATCCTTGTTCTTTTCCAATGTATTCAAAACATCTGAATATTTACCCTTATCCATTAATTTTCTCTCTTGTGGAGTTATTTTTTTTACATTTCCTTTTGCATCGAACGTAATTTCAATTTGCCTAAATAATACGTCAGTTCTATTTTTCAAAAATTTTCTTTCTTCATCCACACTTTTTAATTTATTTTTATCCTTACCTATGCTTTTTGCGAGTTTCTCTTTAGCTTCTTGAATTTTTTTGTCTAACTCTTCTAATTTGACTTTCTTTTCTTCTTCATTTAGATTATTGTCGTTCTTGTTTTTTTCTAATTCTTGTTCAAGACTTGCTAATTCTTTTAGTTCTCGCCCTATAACATCTATTTTTCCTGCATGTTCTCTTATATTCCCGATATTTTTTAAAAGTCTTTCAACATTACCTAAAATTTCATTAAGTTCTTTTAAAGCTTTTCCCTGTTTTGCTATTTTATTAGTTTTATCATTGTACTCTTTTTTACTAGCAATAACTCTTCTTAAGCCTTCACGTGACTTTTGTGTAGCTATCTTTATCTGTTTTAATCGTTCAATTTCCTCTTCTAATTGTTTTTGTTTGTTATCCAAATTTTCCTCATTTTGATTTTCTTCACCATTTTCTTGTGAACCCAAAATCTTCTCTTTTTCTTCGCTAAGTGCCCTAGAAACTGGAACATTTTTAAGTACATTCGATGTACCACTCTCTAGCATGTTTTCCTCTTTTGGTTTCTTTTTTATTTCGTTCCAAGATATTGTACTTTTAACAGAAGGTCCGCTTGTATCTGATGATTCATAGTAAAAATTCAAATTTTCCCATCTAGCATTCAAATCGTTTGTAATTGCAGTAATTTTTGCTTGTATCTTGTTATCTATATCACTCATAGCTTTATGTATAGCGCGTGCATTATCATTCATTTCACTTTCCGAAATATCAAAAGATTTATACAGTTCTTCTAATTCTTTCAATAACTTTTGTTTTTCTTCCTTTAAAGCTATTATTTCAGGATCTTGTTCTATATTTCTTCTAGCTCTATCTATCTTACACTTTTCTAATTGTGCTCTACAATACGACGCTTCATCCAAATCTTTAGCTTCCTTTAATCTAATTTCCCAATAAGCCATTCCTACTGCACCCAATTTATAATAGTGCATTCCTAAAGTATCCTTTATGTTAATACCTCGTATTGTTCTTTTTATCTTTGAAGATATTTCATTTAATACCATATGCTAAATCCCCCTTCTTAATATACTTTATCACGCCAATTTCAACAGTTATATTATACCATTTATACCCTTTTATGTCAACTTTAGTCAGCTATTGAAGCACTCATATTAAATTTTATCTAAATAGCACTTTTATGTTTGAGCTGATGTTTATAGTTTACGCATGCATAAAGCATCGCTTTTGACTACAAATAAAAAATTTCCTCAACTTTTTAAGTGAGGAAATTTAACTATTTTCTTTAAATAAAACTATGGCACTAATACAATTCTAAAGCCAACATTTTCATACGCTGCACCATCTTTCTTGTCAGTTTCAAATATTCCAGCTGTACTTGTATTTGAAGAATAACTTCCACCTCTCGCAAAGAATGGTTCTCCAGTATTAGGATAATTCATCACATTGTCTTTCCACACATTCGAAGTATCTAATGAAATTTCATATATTGCATCTCCATAAACTCCTGCGTTTGCTCTATAGTTTCCTGCTTCGCTGTCTGTTCCACCCTTGTTATATGATTGTGATAAATATAATGTTGAAGAGTTTTGAAGTAAGCTACCATTTGTTGACACAGCTGAGTTTCCATTGTTCACATAGGCTGAAACATATTCTAAAGCCCCACCGACCATATCATATACACCATATATGTTTTTAGTTGTGCTTGCTTGCATTCCTGCCGATGTCTTGTAACTATATCTACCTTCAAACAATGACTCTGATGTAGTTGCATATGTTGCACCATTGCTTGATGTACCAGCTCCAGTAATCATATTGCTAGAAAGATTTTGTCTTACTTTGTTTCCACCTCTTCCATATGCGCTATATGCTAAATATGTTACCGCACCCCATTCACTATTTTTCATCAAATGCGAATCTTTACTTGCATCTAATTGTAAAGCCATATTAAAGGCATCGTTTATCTTTATATTTGTCATTGCTCTAACATTTGGAACACTTTTTACATTATTTGCAGTTCCCTGTGATGTAAACGTTGCATCTTCTCTACTGGCTTCAAATTTTGCAACCCAGATTCCAGATAAATCTCTGTTCCATTTTCCTAAAATATTTACACTTGTTCCTGAAGCATATGATTTAAAGGCTGGATGAACTATATATTCACTATAAAGCTTTTCTCCACCATCTATCAAACTCTTTACTAACTTTGTTTCTGTGTCATAATATTTATAATCTTCAGAACCATATAAAAATACAATATCTATGTCTCCAAATTTAGTCTTTATATCGGCTTCATTTGAAGCAGTTTTTCCATCTGGCATGTAATATCCAATCGTATTAGAATACGCAGAATTTTGATAATAACCTTTTATTTCTGTTTTATTTGCATCAGTATAATATATTATTCTATACGCATATCTTGGAATCCAAACCCAATAGCTTCCATCTGTCGATTTTGCATTTGCCCACATAGATTCGCCATCATCATTTATTCCATCACCCATTTTGTAATCGTACCAAACTCTTGTAACTCCTGATGAATCCATTAAAGTGTAAGGATCTATTTCAACTTCTTCTAAATTATTTTTCCATGTGATTGCCTTCATGTTTTCAAGCACTGGTCTATTCGGCATTGCAAGTATTTTTTGAGTAGGGCATTGTATTTTTGTATACGCTGAAACTACTGGTCCGTTGCCTGCTAAATCAGTAACTCTTGTCCTTATATAATAAATTTTGCCTTCTTTTAATCTATTTTCTATTTCTGACACTGTATGACACCAAGTATACTTTGTTAAATCTTCATTTCCTTCTGTTTCTTGGTATCCATATTCTGTTTTAAATATTCCACTTTCTAAATCTTTTTGCTTTACTTCTATTTTTAGTTTAAGTTTGTTAGAAACTTCTACTTTCGGTGCATCTGTTGTAGGATTAATCTTGTCCACTAAAACTTTATCATTTAATGCTTTATATATTAGTTTGCCATTTTCATCATATTCGCCAGCTGTATAATATGCATATATTACGACCTCTGTCTTTCCTGCTCCACTAATATCAAACTCGTAATCTCCGTTTGATGCTTGATATTTCAAATCATAATTAGCAATGTCTTCTGGTGAAATCTTGTCATCCATTGTTATTATCATCTTTGTTGCACCTTGCGAACGAATTCTAAGTTTAACTTTATCTCCACTTGTATATGGTGTTGTTTTAACAATGCTAAACATTGAATTGTCTAATAGTTTTGATTCAAAATTTATCAAATTACTATTTAATAATACTTTTCTTGAAACACCTAATGTATCTTCTTCAACGTTTCCAGCATAATCTTCCACATATAATGCAATGTTATTTTCATAATCATCGTATGGAATATTTCCATCGTTAAAAGATCTATTTTCATTATTTAACTTTTGAATTTCTAAAGTTATATTATTTAAATTGGTATACAACTCTTGAAGTTCATCATCACCAGAACCTAGTGCTTTCAAATCACTAATTTCTGCTGTTAAATCTTCCTCGTTACTTTTTAATTTATTATACTCTTCTATATACTTGGCATATTTTATGCCATATGTTAATAGTGGTATTCCATCTTCAGGATTATTTATATCATCGCCTATTATCTTATATCTCAATCTGTCCGAATTTATACCTGTTTCGTTGTCAGTTATTATAACTTCTCCTTCTTTGCTTCTGTCTCCACTTATTTTTATTACAGGTTTTATATCGTCTATTTTGGTTACAACAACATTTACAGTTTTGGCATAGCCAACATCTCCACTGGCTGTTGCTGTCAAATTTTCAGCATAAAAAGTTACTATTCCATTTTCCGTTATCTCAACAGTTTCACCATACAAAAACATATTGCCCTTTGTCTTAAATTCTTCCGAACTAATTGGTCCTGGATAGTAATACTTAAATTGCCAATCAGATGCTTCTATGTTTTCATAATTAGGGATAGACAATATCAATTTTGCCTTATCTGTCCATACTATAGGATTTCCAGATATTATTACCTCAAAATTTGCATTTTCGTTATACGTTTTGTCATATCCTCTCATTTCATCTGTGACTGTATAATAGAAAACTCCTTGATATTCAATTGGATTTGTCACATACACCCTAAGAGAGTTTTCATTTACTATATAACCTCTTTGGTTATCTTTTAAATGTATTCTTTCTAATTTTGTTAAATCAACAAAATAATAATTACCAAAATCCTTATTTGAAGCTTGAGTTCTGATTTCTTCATACTCTAAATCATTTATAGCAATCGGCTGCTTTGTTGTATTATCATATATCAGCGGTAATATGTGCTTTTCTGAATAATATTCTTTTACGTATTCCTCTACCTCTGTAATATCGTTCATAAAATTTGTTATCTCTTTATCTGCAGTTGTACTTTTAAATGAAAGTAGTGCAGTTGTCGTTAATATAAGCATTACAGCAATTGTAATTACTAACACTCCTAGTGAATATCCCTTTTTATTCTTTATCATTTGTTTCACCTCATATTTAGTTTATACATTATTCATCTGTTTGTAAATAGTTTATTATCCTTAATATTCTTTCTTTTTTCACCTCTTCTCTCGATAAAAATAATACGTACGAAGTCACAAAAAGCATATTGAAATTTTTAAAATAAACCACAAACACAATTGAAATTACAAACAATATTACTATAAAAAAATCACTAACAAATTGACTTATTTTTATTCCCTTTCCATAACCAAACTTGTACACAAAAAAATTCTTTTGAAGTCGTCCACCATCAAGAGGGTAAATAGGAATCAAATTCAAAATCATTATTATTATATTTACATTACTTATGAAATTATCTTTTGAAAACATTGCAAGTATTAAACTCATAATAGGTCCGGCGAGACTTATTATAACTTCCTTTATTGGCACGATATTTTCTTTATATATCGCACAAACTCCTACTGGCATTAGCCATAACTCATCGACATCAACGTTTAAAATTAAAGCAATAACAATATGAGCCATTTCATGAATTAACACTGAAAAATAAAAAATAAGAAAAATCTCTAGCTTTCCAATCATAAACATATATGCCATGAACAAAAACAAATAAAAGTGTATTTTTATAGACATGTTTTCTCCCAAATTAAATAACATCTTCTGGATTTACAAATCTGCCTTGATACCTTATTTCAAAATGTAAGTGTGGACCTGTCGCATTTCCTGTCATTCCAACTTTAGCAATATTTTCGCCAGTCTTTATTTGCTTTCCTTTTTTAACTAGGACTGATGAACAATGAGCATAAATAGTTTGTAAATCTCCACTTTCTATCGTAACACTTTTTCCATATGTACCATTATCTCCTGCTTGAGTTACTACACCATCATGTGTGGCTTTTATCAAAGTACCCATGTCAGCCCCTATGTCTAAACCAGTATGATAGGAGCTAACAATGGGATTATCACTAACTCGATTTCCAAACCTTGATGTTATTATTCCTTTCATTGGAGATACTACCTTGTAAATCTCTTTAACACACTCTGCATCTGTACTCACTTTAGTTATTTCCTTTTCTGTTTCAGTCTTTTGCTCTATTTCATCTTCAACTTTCTCACCACTTGTTATATCTATATTTATAATATTATTTTCTTGACCGCTTTCACTTTCGTTTTCAAATTTCTCGTAAAATGCCTTCACATTATCTACAACAAAAGCTCTCACTGTTTCGTATGGAATTCCTTCTTCAATATTTGTTTTTATAAATTCAAACTCCATTTCAAATCCGAAATAATTTTAATAGCAATACTGAAAGTAGTAACATTAACGTATTAATTACTTGATTCCATACAATGCCCCTTTTTTTATTGCAAACAGGAACTTTATTTTTTTCATATGTGCTATATGAATTTCTTCTATATTCTTTTCTATCAATAGTATTTTCCATTAAGCAATCACCTCTTAACAAAGCTATATGCTTGTCAAGAAAGTTTTATTCTTTTTCATTCTATATAAATAATGATACTAAATAACACATTGCTACAACTAGTACACCACAAAGTATTATTTTTAGCTTTAAATCTTTTTTATAGTCTATAACATCTTTTTCATCATTTTTTAATCTACTAAATTCATCCGTGTATTTTTTAACAAAATCTTCTGTCTCTCTTAGAATTATCTGCTTTCTACTTTCTTTTGTTTTTTTATTTGCAATTTCGTCATCTGACTTCAATATAAATATAGCCTCTTCAATTAAATTAGATGGTATATCTCTAACGCATATCACCTTCTTGTTTGTATGTTCATTCATAATATAAAACCTCCGCTTAATTAATTTAATATAATTTTTACCAAAGAATGGGCTTTATATACAAAAAAGGATGCACATTTTTATCTGTGCATCCATTTTAAATTTATGCTTTATTTGTCTTTTTTCCTATATACATTTTATTGTTTATCACACCGAAATTTTCTTTTAGCAAATTCAAAACAGCTTTATTATCTAAACTAGATATTACAAATTTGTACTTCTTATCCGAATTAGTTGTAATAACAAGTTTTGTTGTAAGTGCATGTTTCTTAAGGAACTTCTTGTTCCAACTATATAAATACATTCCTTTAATACTTGTTGCATTTATTATAATCTTTTTTGAAAATGCCTTTGAAAGTATAAGATTTCCGTCTACTAAAGATATACCTCTTGTAATCTCAATAAAATAACATACAAAAATCGCAATACTTACAATCATCATAAGAATTTTATTAACATGAAAATATTCGCAAAGTGATATATATAACCCTAGCATAATTCCAGTAAAGAGTGAAATAATTGTAACGTATAGTGGCTGAGGTGATATATATTTTTCTCTTTCAATATTAAATTCTGTAACATTATTAAAATATCCTTCGTTTTTTGGAACGCTGTACAATTTATATTCTAAAAAATAATTTATTGCAATAAAAGCTATAATTATACCACTAACTATATACAATTCTTCCATCCCCCTTATAAATTATGATATTTCATATAATCTCTTCTAGCTGTTTCTGGCGAATCTACACCTTCTGCATTTTTTACAGGTGAAAAATCTTCTTCTCTTTTTCCTCTGTATAAGCCAATCTCTGGCATTAATGAAAACGCATCAAATATAAATGCCTCAAACTTATATGCGTTTGGCTTTTCCGCTACCACCACTTCACCATTTTCATTCATAAAATTGCACTTCTTATGTGCACTATGATATGGAAGTTTTGAATTTGCTATTTGATCTAAAATCTTTATATTAAATAAATTTAATAACATGTGTGCTTCGCCATAAGTCAAATCACCATTCGGATTTTTTTCGTGTGCCATCTCATCTGATATTTCAGTATATTCTATTACATATGGCTTACCATCTTTTTTGCAGAATACACCAACCTTTTCTTCTGGGTATGCTTTAATTATTGTTTTAGAAGCAACCATGTAATTATTGCAAGCTGCAAATCCAACAAACATCGGATCTGCCATTCTTACTAAAACATTATCAACTCCGCCAACAAAAATCCATTCGATTCCTCTTTTTTTCATATCCTCTAAAGCACCACTTTTGTATAGTGATTCAAACACTCCACCATGCCCATCGGCAGCTTCTTTTATCAGACCTTGTTCATCGATTATTAATTTTCCATTTTCATCTATCATAGGAAGTTCTCCTTGCTTAAAGAACATTCCAATTGCTTCTTTAGGGTATCCAAAGTAATTATTTTTTTCAAAAAATGAAACTGTCTCATCATTGTTTTCTCTACTCGTCATTATATACCAAGGAACAGCAACACCACATTTTTGCATAGTTTCTTTTAGACCGTCACATAAAATTTCAAATAAACTCTTATGTGATGGAAGTCCTAAATCATATGTGCCTTTAGGACCATTATGTCCAAGTCTTGTTCCTTGTCCACCAGCCATTGTAACAGCTGCAAGCTTTCCATTCTTTATTATTTCTTCTCCTATTTTTTTATACTTTTCTTTTTCTTCTATTGAAAGAGTTTCAGCATTAACGGCTGGAATAGGTTCAATCTTTGAATCTTTAAACTCTATTTCCTTTTTAGTATTTTCATATAAATTCAACATTTGTTCAAAATCTATAGTAGCTATTTGCTTCAATAACTTTTCTTTTTTCTCTTCATTTAATCTTTCATAAGAATTCAATATATGCTCTTGTCCATACTTTTGAAGCACCTTTTTTGCTTCTTCATAATTCATTTGCATCAGTCCTTTCTATACGATATATTTTATACTATTTAATATAAAAAAGTCAAAAAATATGTTATAATAATCAAAAATTATAGTTACTATTTGCTAATACATTTTCTCAAAGGTAAATCGAAACTTTTCAAAGAGATAAATATATAAACTAAATAGTACAATTTAAGGGGATTTTTATGTTAGAAAATTGTAATCTTTGTGCTCATAATTGTAATGTTAATAGAAATGAAAAATTAGGTTATTGCAAATGTGGAATTATGCCAAAATGTGCACTTGCATCTATTCATATGTGGGAAGAACCATGTATCAGTTATAAAAACGGTTCTGGTACTGTATTTTTTTCAGGTTGTAATTTGAATTGCATATTTTGTCAAAATCATGACATCTCTAATGATAATTATGGCAAAGAAATTTCTATAAAAAGACTTGCAGAAATTTTTATAGAACTACAAAACAAAAAAGTAAATAATATAAATCTAGTCTCACCTACACCATATGTGCCACAAATTATTGAGGCAATAAAAATAGCAAAAGAAAATGGTCTTGCAATTCCGATAATATATAACACTGGAAACTTCGAAAATATAGAAACAATTAAAATGCTAGATGGATACATTGACGTTTATCTTCCAGATCTAAAATATTTCAGCAACGAAGTTTCAATAAAATATTCTAGTGCACCAAATTACTTTAATGTTGCAACTAACAATATAAAAGAAATGATTAGGCAAGTTGGAACACCAACATTTAATGAAAATGGAATCATACAAAAAGGCGTTATCATAAGACATTTAGTTTTACCTTCACACATAAACGAAACAAAACATATTCTAATATGGATAAAAGAAAACTTACCAAAGGAAACTTATATAAGCATAATGCTACAATACTTTCCTACATATCTTGCAAAAAACGATGAATTAATAAATCGTAAGGTCTCAAAACGAGAATTTAATGTCGTAAAAAATTTAATATCAGAATTTGAAAATGGATATATTCAAGAACTTTCAAAACACGAAGAAGAGTACGTTCCTCATTTTGATTTAAGTGGTATTTAGCAAAAAATAGCGAGTCTTAATTAACTCGCTATTTTTTACTTATTAAACCATCTTTCATAAACTTCTGGTTTATAAAATTTTTCTTTTTTGGCTATCGATTTAATTTCATCATCTTGCTTTTTCATTAGCTTATACTCATCTTTACAAAAATCTAGCCATCCCTTTTCTCTTTCTAAAGCTTTTTGTTTTACGATTAAAAGATTAGCATTTGTGCTCATATCATATCCAGCAGGTAGGTCAAACCTTGCAAGCAATTTTGCCGACTTTGCTGTATAACCTCTGTCATATATACTTTTATATATTTTTTCTAGCTCATGTAAAACCTCTAAATTTTCTTTTAATTCTAACACATTATTCTCATGAGTTATTATTCTAGATTCAACCTCTTTTAATAAATATCTCATTAAATAAACCATTATTTTTGCACTCATCTTGCCTTTTCTAGCGTCTCCTAGCATTATATCTAATGCCTTTGTTTGCTTATATCCCTCTTTATATTGACGTCTTTGTGTTAACGCATCATACACATCGGCAACTTTTATTATTGAGGCTTCAAAAGGAATTTGGTCACCAACTAACTTATCAGGATATCCACTTCCGTCGAAACTTTCATGATGCGCACGAATTATTGGTGCTAGTTCTCTAAAATTATTATATTCCATGCATATTTCATATCCATAAATAGTGTGTCTTTTCATTTCTTCAAATTCTTCATCTGTAAGTTTTCCAGCCTTTTGTAAGATTGCAGAAGGAACTTTGATTTTTCCAACGTCATGAAGATAAGCACATAGCACGCATTTTTTCAAATCCTCATATTTTAAATTCATCTCTTCACAAATTCCTGTTGTGGTCTTAACAACTCCCTGAACATGAGCATCTGTGAATATATCTAATCCACCTAATACGTCTATTTCACATCTTATCTCTTCAGATAAATCTTGCTTGCTTATTTTCTTAATACCTAAGACATCTATCTTTTTTAGTTTTCTCATTTGTTTCCTCCATTACAATACCTCATATGTATGCTTTTTTAAATCAATCTTTCCTATTTTTTCACCAATCTTCAAAATAAGAATATAATCTTTCTCGTCAAAATTTTCTTCTAAATGATTTATATAAAATGTTATCTCATCATTGAACTTGATAATATCATCAACATTACCAAAGTATTCTGGACTAACAATATCAGCAAGAATTATATTTACATCATACTTGCTATATTCATCAAATAATTTTCTTATTTTCTCAAATATCTTATTCTTAATTTTTATATTTAGCAAACCATTCTCTTCTTTCTTGTTGAACGGCTCTATTACTAAATTATCTTTTAGTTGATAAGTTTTTATTTTATTATTTAACTTTCTATATTCGATGTATCCCGGAACCTCTTTGGGCTCAATTCCATAAGTCTTTATTTCATCATTCAACTTTTCAGCAGCCCAATCGTTTCCAGAATATATTCTCGTAATTTCAATACCTATCTTTCTACCATCATACTCTAAAACAAAATCCGGACATTCTCTCTTTTCTAAATATCCTTTTCTTATTTTTAGTCTATTTAACGCACTCATCAATGTCCTAAATTCCCTAATTTCTTTATATAATTTTCTATTTTTTCTTATCTCAAATTCTATTCTCTTGTTCCATCTTTTTGTTTCATTACGCTCTCCATTAACAGTACTAAATCTCAATGTGAAAACATTCAATTTTAGTATTAATTCATCAAAATGCATTTCTATAATAGAATCCTCTATATTTCCTCTACTCTCGTGTAGCTCCATAATATCCTCAATTGAATTTATCATATACTAATCCCTTTCTATCAAATATATAAACAAGCAGAATAATTGTTTTTCATGAAAAATTCATATATAATACATATTAGTCTCATATACTAGTAGTACTATCAAAGTAAAGTATATAGCATATGAAAAAAATATTCAATAACTATAAATAAATTTGGAAAGGAATGGTCTATATGTCATTTATGAATAAATATGACGGTGATTCAATCTATGAAGAAATGGAGGGAAAATCAAAAGGACACAATGGTAGTGGTATTGCATCAAAGATAACTGCATCTGTTTTACTTTTATCACTTGGTTTTGCCAGTGGTAGCATTTACTCAACAATAACAGCACCAAAGACGGCAGAAAATCAAAACAATGTCCAAAGTTCACAATCAACTAACTCAATACTTACAACGTCTGCTGGCAATACGCAAAACACAAACATACTTGCAGATACAATGTCATCACATTCTATAAAAGGAATTGTAAAATCTTGTGCAGACTCTGTGGTTGAGATCACTATTGAAACTACACAAAGTATATATTCTTATAAGTATACCGCAGAAGGAAATGGTAGTGGTGTTATAATTTCTGAAAACGGTTATATACTTACTAACAACCATGTTATAGATGGAGCAAATAAAATATTAGTAAGATTAAAAAACGGGACTGAATATGAAGCTAAATTAATAGGAAAAGATTCAAAAACAGATACAGCAGTTATAAAAATAGAGGCAACAGGATTAAAATTTGCAGTTTTAGGCGATAGTTCAAGCTTAGAGGTTGGCGACTTAGCAGTTGTTATTGGTAACCCTCTTGGAGAACTTGGAGGAACGGTTACAAGTGGTATAATAAGTGCACTTGAAAGAGAAATAAATATCAGTGGCAAAAAAATGAACCTAATTCAAACAGATGCCGGCGTAAACCCTGGCAATTCAGGTGGTGGATTATTTAATGCTAACGGAGAATTAGTGGGAATTGTTACTGCAAAATCATCTGGTATAGACGTTGAAAATTTAGGATTTGCAATTCCAATAAATGATATCAAATCAGTTGTTGACGATTTAGTAGAACATGGATATGCAACTAATAGAGCTTTTCTAGGTGTAATGATGAAAGACACTACTTATTCAACAAATTCACCATATGGCGGCTATGGAAGCTTGTTTAATATGTTTTATTCACAAATGCAATACGGTGCATACGTTGAATCTGTAGTTGAAGACTCACCTGCAGAAAAAGGCGGAATCAAATCAGGAGACATCATAGTTTCTGTAAATGGTAACGTTGTATCAACTGCAGCTGAGGTAACAGCAGAAGTAACAAATTGCAATGTAGGTGACGAAATCGAAATAGGAATAATTAGAGATAACAAGACTAAAACAATGAAAGTAACACTTGGAGAATATAAAGGCGAATAACATCTATGTAAAATAGCTTCTATTGTTAGTGAAACTAGCATTAGAAGCTATTTCTATAGATAGCTATTAGTTTTATATTATATTGATTTTTATGTAAATCTATGGTATTATTCACGTATACGAAATTTTATTGAAAGGGGAACTCTTATGAAAACACTTTTGATAAAACTAATAAAGTTGTATCAAAAAATTCCCGGTCCCTGGCACAGTGCCTGTAGATTTCATCCCACTTGTTCAAATTATGCTATAGAAGCACTTGAAACACATGGTTTTTTTAAAGGCTCTGCATTAATGTTGTGGCGAATACTTCGCTGCAATCCATTTTCAAAAGGAGGATACGACCCCGTTCCGCCTAAAAAGTGAAGTGCTTAAACATTGCATAAATCGTATACAAAAATAGCTATACGTTTTATTGCGATATTTGAGCGCTTTTATTTGCTAAAAAAATCCATTTAGATTGACATAAAGTCTTCTGGTATAGTATAATATTTTTATGGTGTTTTATAATAAATTTAAGGAGGTTTTATTATGGAAGATTTTTACTCACCAATATCTGAAGAACATAAGGAATCAAATATTTCAACTGTTTTACAAAAAGTATTTTATATGATGACCGCGGGTCTCGCTGTTACTGGTATTACATCACTATTAACAATTTACACACCACAAATACTATTATTCGTTGCTAATTGTTGGCAAATATTGGCTTTTGCAGAACTTATACTTGTAATAATTCTTAGCCTAAATTTAAAGAATATGGGAACTGCAACATGTAGAATAACATTCTATCTATATGCCATACTAAATGGACTTACATTATCGCCAATCTTCTTAGTGTATGCTGGAACCTCAATAGCGAGCACATTCTTTATTACAGCAGCAATGTTTGGTGGTGCCGCATTATATGGACATAAAACAAATAAAGATTTAACAAAATTCGGAAGCTTTTTCTTTATGGCATTGCTTGGAATAATTATAGCAGGAATAGTAAACTTGTTCATTATGAATAGCACTCTCGACTTCGTAATTTCAGTCATTGGAATATTGCTTTTCATTGGAATAACTGCATATGATGTTCAAAAAATAAAAGCACTTTATACATTAGTAGATGGTAGCGATGAAGAAAAAATGACTCAAGTTGTTACAATTGGAGCATTAAACTTATACTTAGACTTTATCAATATATTCTTAAAAATATTGAGCTTAACAGGAAAAAGAAGAAAATAATTAGAATGTAAAAAACCAGCTGTATCTTATCCGATGCTAGCTGGTTTTTAGTTATCTCACACTTGCAAAACAAGAAAAAATTACGAGAAAAGTCACTATTAATGTATTTGACTTTTTATGTTACTATAGTACAATTTAATTAAAGATGAGGTTTTGGTCACAATGTGACTTGCCCGGTTAAATTAGAAATCACTCAGCCGCTGCAATGGATAGAGTGATTTTTTTGTGTTATTTCTTCTTATCGATTAGTATCTTTAAGAAGGATGCTATGAGTAGAACTTCAATTGCAAATAATATGTAATCGTTTTCTACCTTTGGCATCACCTCCCTCTTCATTCGTAAAAATAAAAAAGGCAAATCACATCATATCCGAACAACCTCATCATTAGTAGTGTACAATGTATGTGTATTATTGTAAATATTTGATAGTGTTATATTTATTCAAAATTTTTAACCTCTTATTGAATTTTGTTTATTTATTGCTTAAATTTTATATTCTTTTGTAATATAATCAATACCAATAAATCGTTGCTTGATTAAAAATTTTTCAAAAAAATATAGGTAATAGATTTTACTCTACAACCTATATTTTTTTATATTTTATTTTGCCACATTCATTATTTTATAAAATCTCATCATTATTGTTGCAACTTCTGCTCTTGTTACAAAGCTTTGTGGAGCAAGAGTTGATGTTGTTCTTCCTGTTATAAGCCCTGTTTTTACTGCCCAACCAAATGCTCCTCTTGCATAATCACTTATCATTGTATTGTCATCAAAAGCTGACAAATTCACACTCTCTTCCGAAATACTTCCTATTGTTTTAACATATCTATATAGCATTGCTACTAATTGTTCTCTAGTAACATTATCTTGAGGAGCAAATTCACTTTCAGTCACACCATTAACAATTCCGTTTTCTGTTGCCCAAACAACCGCATCTATATAATATTGCTCTCCTGAAATATCATTAAATTTCATTTCGTTATTTACAGTTTTCTTTTCACCAGCAAACCTATATAGTACAGTTGCAACCATTGCTCTATTCATGCTAATATCTGCACCAAATGTATTATCATTTATACCTTTGAAAATACCATTTTCATTAACAAATTTTACTGCTTCATAATACCAATCGTTAGTATTAACATCATCAAAGGTATTCACCCATAATGTTTCTTGATTTTCACCTTGTTCCTCTTCTGTTAGCTTTTCAAATGTTGCGGTAATTGTATGTTTTTTTGTTACATTTTCGATAGTATATGTACTCACTGCACCAACACTTTCGCCATCAACTTTTACATCAACAATTTTATACCCAGTATCTGCAACAATAGTGAATACTTGTTTTTCACCTTTTTCTACTTCTGTTTCATCTGCTGTTATTGTTCCACCTTTTGTTTGTGTTATAGTTGTCTTATAAGTTTTTATACTTGAAGATGAACCTCCTCCACTAGTCGAACTTTTCTTGCCAGTTATGCTCCAATTTATTATAACGTCATCTGTTGTTCCATTCTTCCATTGATAATTATTTTTATCTTTTAATGATACTATAGCCTTATACTTTCCTATTTCATTTGCTTTATTGCCAGATATCGTCATAAGTTTCTCATCGAAATTTATCAAATGTATTTCTTTTTCTTTTCCATCATATTCAAGATTGCTTTTTAAAGTTGGTATCTCTACTTCATGTTTTAATATTTCCCAGTCTACTACTGTTTCGTCAACCATTTCTTCTATATTGTAATATACTTTATCTCCACTATTATATTGCAAATAAGCACATACACATACAAGTTCTGTATTTATCTCATCTTTTACCGAGACTTTCAATTTATATTTTCCAGCGTCAATTCCAGTATTTCCTTCAATATTATATAATGCTTCGTAAAATTCATTTGTTCTACCAACATAACCATCATCAAAAATCTCTAAATTAGTTATCTTTTGCATTTCGCCATTATATACTCTTTTTAATTTCTTTTGGCTATTTACATATATGTAAGAACGATGTTTATATATTTTCCACTCGATTTCTTGATCATCAATTGTATATTTATCTGACTTCGTTACTTCATCATATATTTTCCAGATAGAATTTTCTTTATCCTTTAAAGAAATAGTTGCCTTATATGTGCCTGCATTTTTTCCTTCTTCACTATTTACTACCACATAAAACTTACCATCTTTTAAGCGCTTTTCATTTCCATCATATCTATATAAAATACATGGAACACTCTCCACCGTTCTTTTACCCTTTTCGATAACTACTTCCCACTCAAGCTCTTGGTCATCAGTAGTATATTCATATTCTCCACTTTCTTTATTATAAAATTCCCAAGCATTATTTGCCTTATCATTTATTGAAATTTTTACAATATATTCTCCAACTTCTTTAACAATACCTTGAGATACCGTAACCTTATCAAAGTCTTCTGCATACATTACGTCTTTTAATTCAAATTGTTGTTCTTTGCCAGTATATTCAGTAGAAAGACGTCTTTGACTATTTATATAAAGTCCTCTTTTATCTATCGTATATTCTAGCTCAAATTCTGTAATGTCATCGTCTCCGAAAGCCATGTAACAATTATGACTATCCTCTAAGGAAATTTTGGCAGTATATGTTCCTGAATTTACTGCTTTGTTATTGACTAATATACAGGCTTTCTGAGCATATAGAACACTCTCGCTTTCAAGAAAGTCTTTAAATGATACACCTTGTTCTTGACCCGTATATTTTCCGATTGTCAATTTTCTTTGACTTGGATTATAATACATACTTCTCTTTATGCTTATTTCTCTTTGTATTATCTTCCATTCAATTTTTTGATCCTCAACAGTTTCTATAAAACGATCTGATTCATAATATGAATCTCCATTTACCACCACAATAACTGTACTATTAGGATCTGTCGGTTCACTTAAATCAGACTTAAGTAAACGCCATGTATAATTTTCTTTATCTTTTAAAGAAAGTACTGCACTGTAACTTCCAACATTTACACCAGTTTCACTGTTCGTTACTTCAACCATATCCGAAATATAATCATCTAATGTCAATCGCATTTCTTCGCCTGTATATTTAAAAGACATATTTGGCAAACTTATCTGTTTTTTTATTATTTTCCACTCTATTTCCTGATCTGCTGATGTGTATGTATATGAATTCGTTGTTTTATCATATACTTTCCACTCATAATTTATAGTGTTTTTTAGTGAAACAATAGCTTTGTATGTACCTGGTTTTATTCCCTTTTCACCCGATATATTCGCATACTCTTTTATATCTTTATTTAATTTTGCTGTAATCTCTTTGCCTGTATACTCATATGCAATTTTAGGTATTGCTATTTTTCTCTTTACAATTTTCCATTCAACTTCTTGATTTTCTGATGTATACGTATATTTCTTTGTTTCTTCATCATATATTTCCCACTCATAATGTTCTTTATCCTTTAATTCCATTATTGCAACATAATTTCCAACTTCCTTCCCAGTATTTTGATATAAAAGCATTAAATCTTTATAATAATAATATGGCAATGATGGTTCAAATGTTATAAATTTGCCTGTATATTCATACTGATAACTTCTAAACTCTGGCATTCTACATGTTGCTTTCTTTATATTCCATCTTAGAATTTTATCTTCAGTTGTTCCATCACTCCATGTTGTAAAGTCTTTATTTTTTAGAGAAATAACTGCCTTATATGTACCAATCTCCATTGCTTTGTAATCACCACTAAATTCAATTAAAGCTCTATCCTCTTCATCGTGATAAAATTTTTCTGCACTTACTTCTTTTCCACTATATTCTAAGTCCAATATTTCAGTAAAAAATTCTATTTCTCTAAGATTTATGCTCCAATCCAATACCTGAGGTTCAGTTGTATATGTATAATTTCCACTATTATAGACTTCCCACTCATAATTTGCTGTATCTTTTAATGTTATTGTAAGCTGATATCTTCCAACATCAATCTCTTTATTTCCTTCTATGCTCATTAACTTTTCATCAAAATTTTTTACCACTGGTGACTGAACTTCTCCATTATAATAAATCATTGAACGTTGTATCTCTGGTGCAGGCAATTGCGTTTTTTCACTTGCAAAACATGTCCCAGAAATCATAAGCAATAACATTACTATCATTGACAATATTATTCTAATCTTTTTCAATTAAATCACTCCTTAAATTTTAATAATTTTTTTTACTTTTATCAATTATATTTTTACTCTTTTTCATTACTTCCAACATATTACATGAAATTTCCAAGTTTGGCACATGTTTAACTTTATATGCCATTGGATTGGTTTTAATCAGCACATCACTAATCAGTTGCTCAACATTCATAATTTTATTTGCGTACTCATAACATCTATCCTTATCATTATTTTCTCGATAATAGTCTAACGCTTCATTCAAAAGCATAACATACTCTTCATAAATCTCAATGTCATACTTATTAAGTTTTACTCTCTTTAAAGCACATATACTTGCGTTATCATAATCACAGTGTTCCAGATAATAATTTTCTAAAGCCTCATATCCACCACTAACATATTTATTGTACTTTAGGCTTTTTTCTCCAAGTTTTAATTGAATATTCTTGTTTGCTGCACTATACAACTCTTCTTGTATTGCATCAGTATAAAATGGAATTATATAGCTCGCAAATGTGTAATCTTCGCAAATAAAAGCTAACGTTCCAAGATGAAAAATATAGTTTATTACAATAATTAACCTTACCACGTTCTTTTTCATGTTGCTAAAAGTATATTCTTTTGTTTCATAACGTACCATTCCAAGTATAATTGCTATAAAAACTAAATATTCTAAATCAATATCAATCATAGAGTGGCCAATAATAAGTATTAATAACATCCTGTTAAAACTATTTTGTCCTTTTTGAAAAAATATTAAGCATATTAAAATTATTATCAATATTGTTGGAATGACACCTACATCCAGCATGAATTGCAACACCGAATTATGAACATATTTTGTATCATAAACAGCTGTTTTTTCTGTTGCCTGTGCATAATACCACCCCATATATCCGTAGCCATACGGTTTTTTCTCAATCATCTTTAAGGCATCTGAATAATACAACAATCTTGTTAAAAATTCACTACTTTGAAACATTTCGCTATTTACCCTTTTTTCAAAATTTAAAAGCTTGTACATTCCAACAAAGGCTAAGCAAAAAGATAACATTAATATGATTATTCGTTTTTTGTTTTTTCTTTCATTTGTTAATAGTATTTCTATGCACATAAATAAAATTGTTAGCAATATTATCGCTCTACTGTTAGTTAGTAAAATTCCTATCATAATAACTATTGCCATACCCAGTCGACTTCCACTAACCTCTGCTTTTTGTAACAATATTAGTAAGCAAATTAAGAGGAACAATCCGTAACTATTAGCATATAAAAATACTCCTTGCAATCTATTATTTAAAAAGAATACATCATTCGAAATAATTGCTAGCACAATACTAATAATTACCGAAACAACTGCAGAATATGGTAATAATCTAAATTTATCAATCGTTTCTTTATAATTATTATTTTGAATCATTAAGACTATAAAATTAACTAAAAATAACGACTTCATAAAACCAATTATATTCATTCCCTTGTCTATAGCCCAATTTTCAACAACTATAAAGCTAAAATTGTACAAAAGTAATAGTACTATCAATAAACCTACTGGTATTGCTATCTTTTTCTTTTTTCTACAAACAAAATATATACTTATTACCGAAAAAAGTGACAAAAACATGGTTGCAGCAAGATTCTCCATACCGTCCTAAAAGTGGCATACTAAAAACTAATACGTCGAAGCAATCTAATTTATCGTATTTTATTTTTTTCATATCTCACTTCCTTATATTACAAATATTTACTTACGGAACTATATTATCACATTATTCACATTTTGTACACGTATTTGTGTACTTATTTTATTTCTTATTTTGTGTACACTATGTTTTAAGAGGTGGAGTATGAAAAAATTAGAGATAAAAAAACATACAAAAGCAAATGATACAATAACCAGAACTATCCGTATAAGTGGAGATACATTTGATAAAATTACAGAACTTGCAGAAAAAAATGGCTTAAGCTTCAATAGCGTTGTAAATCAAATTATCGAATACGGTCTTGAAAATATACAAGAATAAGAAAAGATGACTTTTATAATTTCGAATTATTATAAAAGTCATCTTATATTTTTATTTCTATGCCGATTTCATTTCAAGTCTTAGCTTATCTGCTATCATTGCTATGAATTCTGAATTTGTTGGCTTGCCTTTGGTTGCTGATATTGTGTTTCCGAACATTTGATTATTTACATCTATTTGTCCTCTCTCCCATGCAACTTCAATTGCATGGCGAATTGCTCTTTCTACACGTGATGGAGTTGTTTTAAATTTTCTTGCAAGTGTTGGATATAGTTGCTTTGTTACTGAATTTATTACATCCATATTATTAACTGCAAGTACGATTGCTTCTCTTATGTATTGGTAGCCTTTTATGTGGGCTGGAACGCCAACTTCATGTATTATTTCTGTTATTGAAGTTTCAAGTGTGTCTTTGCTTACGCTTTCAAATGAATTTTGTAATGCAAATTTTTTCACATTTGTTTTTAATGGTTCAACCATTCCATGCCTTACTTCTTTTATTCTATTATATAGTAATTCTAGTTCAAATGGCTTTACCATATAATATTCTGCTCCTAACATTATACTTCTTTGAGTAATTACATCTTGTCCAATTGCTGATAACACTATGACCGATACATTCTTTGCACCTTCTATTTTTTTCATTCTCTCTAATACACCAATACCATCAAGATGTGGCATTATTATATCTAGCAAAAGTACATCTGGCGTCTTGTCTGTAATTAATTTTAAAGCTTCCTCACCATCAGATGCAAGTCCTACAACTTCGATATCTTCCTTTGAGTTTAAGAATTTTTTTAATATTTCTGCAAATTCCACATTGTCATCTGCTATTGCGACACTAATTTTATTTGGCATTTTTACTCCTCCTAACATTTTTTCTTGTTACTACACTCAAAGTATACTACCAAATTATGGAAAAAGCAATAATAAATTGTAATATTTTTACAATTTATGCATAATAATATGTGTCTACATTTTTTGAAATTACTGTCCTATTTGTAATGTCACTTATTTCACTAATAACGCCGGTCTCTCTGCGTTTTTCTACAATTATATTTATACATATTTTTTCACCATATGATACGTTTTTTATTACTACATCATTTTTTCTCAAATAATGGTTCAATATATCATAATAATTATATTCTACAAATAGTTCATATTCGCTACATAATTTCATTTCCACTTTTTTTATTGCTAAAATTGCTTCTTTTGCCGCACTGCTATAAGCTCTAACAAGCCCACCAGTGCCAAGCAGTATCCCCCCAAAATACCTAGTAACAACCAATAAAATGTTTTCTAACTTTTCCCCTCGCAAAATATCTAAAATCGGAACACCCGCTGTTCCACTTGGTTCTCCATCATCACTAAACTTTTCTATTCCATTTACTATCCTATATGCAAAGACATTATGCTTTGCATCTCTATGTTTTTTCTTTATTTCTAATATCTTTTTATTTGCCTCTTCTTCTGATGTTATTTTTATTATTTGAGCAATAAATCTAGACTTTTTCTCTACAATTTCTTTTTCCTTAGTTTCTTCTCCCTCAATAGTAAAAAAGTTATCTACCACTGATGTTTCCCCTTTCCTCTGCAATCATATTATACTCATTTTTTACAAAATGTTACAAGCTTTTTACGTCCTCCACGTTCGACATTTTTCGACATTTGCCTTATTTAGTTATTGTCTCTCTAACATTTTAAAAATGTATAGTTTTATCTAATATTTTATATTTTTATACATTAATAGGCATTTTTCGCATTATATACTGTTTGTTGCACTTTTTCCTGCCACATATCCTGTGCTATACGCTATTTGCAAATTGAATCCGCCTGTGTATGCATCTACGTCTATTATTTCACCTGCGAAATATAGGCCTTTTATTATTTTTGACTCCATCGTTGAAGAATTTATTTCTTTTGTACTTACTCCTCCAGCAGTTACAATTGCTTCCTCTATTGGTCTAAAATCTTTTATTTCAAACTCTAGATTCTTTAATAAATATGCTAAATGATGTCTTTCTTCTTTTGTTATTTGATCTGTTTGTTTTTCAACATCTATATTAGCTATTGATAATATATAATCTATCATTTTACTTGGAAGTAAGTCACCAAGCGAATTTTTAAATTGTTTTTTAGTGTACTTTTCTAAGTCTCTTTGTATTCTAGCTTCTAATTTTTCTATTTGAAGTGCTGGTTTTAAGTCTATACTTAAAGTAATTTCTCTATTTTTCAATTTTTGATTTACGTTTTTCACTCTTAATAAATGTGCACTTCCACTTAGTATAATAGGTCCAGAGACTCCGAAGTGTGTAAATACCATTTCACCAAAATCATCATATACGCACTTAGTGCCATCTTTTATTTTTATTGCTACATTCTTTAATGAAAGTCCTTGCAAATTAGGAATTTTGTATAGCTCTAATGGTACTAGCGATGCCTTTGGTTCAACTATTGTATGACCCAATTTTTTAGCAAGTGCATATCCGCTTCCATCACTACCCGTCATTGGATAGCTTTTACCGCCTGTGGCCAAAATCACACTATCACATTCATATTTTTTATCTGCCGTTTTTACCCCTGTCACTTTTCCATCGCTTATTAAAATAGCCTCTACTGCTGAATTTACAATTACTTTTACTTTTCTTTTATCCATTTCTTTTTTTAGCTTATCCACTATAAAAAGGGCATCATCTGTAACTGGAAATACTCTTTCTCCTCTTTCTACTTTTGTCTCAACTCCAATAGAATGGAAAAAGTTTATTGCATCAATATTAGTGAAACTATTGAATACACTATACAAGAATTTTCCGTTTCCAGGAACATTTTTTATAAAATTGTCTATATCGGTTGCATTTGTTATATTGCATCTACCTTTGCCTGTTATTGATAACTTTCTACCAACACTACGCATTTTTTCAAGCAATATTACATTACTTCCATTCTTACTTGCTGTAATGGCTGCCATCATTCCGGCAGGTCCACCACCAATTACAATAACATTCATTGTTATTTCCTCTCTTTATTTATTCATATATTTTACAGCTTCAATAACTGCCAAACGACCATATGTATATGTAAGTCCTCCTTGCAAATATGCTACATATGGTGGTCTAACAGGACCATCACAACTTAGCTCTATAGATGAGCCTGATGTAAATGCCCCTGATGCCATTATTACTTTACTATCGTATCCTGGCATTGGAGATGGTTCTGGAACCACATTTGAATCAACTGGTGAGTTCATTTGGATTGCTTGGCAGAATTTTATTAGCTTATGCTCATCATTAAATTTAATCATTTGAACTATATCAGAACGCTTTTGATCGTATTTAGGTGATACCTCATAACCTAACTCATCCATTAGTCTTGATGCAAATATTCCTACTTTTTTAGCCTCACAAACTGTATGTGGTGCCATGTATATTCCTTGCAATACACTTATGTTAAAATCAAATGTCGCTCCGCCCTCTTTACCAAGTCCTGGTGCACTATATCTATCGCTTATTAGTTCTATTAAATCTTTCTTTCCTACAATGTATCCACCAGTTCTTGCAATTCCGGCACCTATGTTTTTAATAAGTGAACCAACACATACATCTGCACCAATTTCTATTGGTTCTTTTGTATCTGTAAATTCTCCATAGCAGTTATCTACCATAACTATTACATTGCTATCTGCTTCTTTTACAACTTTTATAGCTTCTTCCATTTCCGAAATCAGGAATGCATTTCTATAAGCATACCCTCTTGAACGTTGCATTATTACTAATTTTAAATCTTTCTTTGAAACACGTTCTTTGATTTTCTTTAAATCAAACTTGTTTCCATCTATTAAATCAATTTGCTCATATTTAACTCCAAAAGCCTTTAAAGAACTGCTATTTTCTCTTATTCCAAGCACTTCGTCTAATGTGTCATATGGCTTACCATTTATGCTTAAAACGGTATCTCCTGGTCTTAAAATGCCAAATAAAGTAGTAGATATTGTATGTGTGCCAGATATAAACTGCATTCTAACGATTGCATCTTCTGCTTTAAATACATCTGCATATATTCTCTCAGCAGCCTCTCTACCTATATCTCCATAGCCATAACCTGTTGTTCCATGTAAATGTGCCTCACTTATCCTTTCTTTCTTAAAAGCATTTAATACCTTTTCAGAATTTATTCTTTCTATTTCTTCATTTTCCTCAAATTGTGGTCTTATTTCTTTTTCAACTTTTTTAATTAGTTCTTCCATTTTATTCTCCTTTTCAATTTCTATAACTTAAAATTGTCCATATGCCAAAGCTCAAGTCAAATTTCTGTTAATTTAGCTTAATACTATAACTGTTTTTATATAGAAAATTCGACAAAATCCTCGTTTTTCATTATATATGTTTTTACATAATTTGTCAACAATAAATAACTGCCATTTCTAATAAAAATGGTGAATTCATTAATTAAAATGAACCCACCATCTTTAATAATTGTTTTAGGAGTCTTTGTCTTTTATTGTAATATTTTTCAATGTTTCTATCATTGAATCTAGTTCTTGTTCTTCCAATTCTTTCCGCCAAGCAATAGCTTTGTAATAAGCCTCTCGTGCTTGCTTACTATCTAAATCGTCCTGCTTAATAGCTACGTATTTTTTCAAGCATTTCACATGCATAACTTACTCCTTTTCACGATAAAAGATATATACCCATATTTCTCTCTCTGAAGATCTCATAAACATCCATTATTACCGTTTCATTAGTTTCTACAACTAATTCTTTTTTATCTTCATTGTACTTTACCGGAATAAATTCGTTTTTATCACAAGTGGATAAAATATAATACTCTGTGCCATTGTATTCGAAATTATCTAGACACTCACAATCTAATCTTACGCCATTCTTGTTTCTCAAAGTTACAATATTATCATCTCTGTTATAATTTAGTAGCATGTTAAACCTCCAGAATTTGTTGAACAAAATATTGTTTCAACTTTATTTGTTTCCTTATACGCCACAATTATACATCACTTGTCCGAATTTTGTCAACTAATTTCGTAAATATTATTTACTGCCATTGATTTTTTCTATACAATAAAAACTTTTTATTCAAAAATAATTATCCCCCAGCATATTGAATGAACTGGGGGATAATTATTTAATTAGTCAGCAAAATCAAATTCGTCTTTTGCTTTTTCTTTAAATGCTTGGAATACTTTCTCTGCTTCTGCTTCATCATCTAAGCTAACATAGCTTTCATCTTCTTCAGAACCTTCAATTCTAAAAATTACAACTTCACCCTTCTCTGCTTCTTCAACTGGAAGTAGTACTACATATTCCTTGCCATCTACTTCAACAACATCAAGAAATTCAAATTCTATTTCGTTGCCTTCTTCATCGTTTAATATTATTTTATTGTCTAATTCATCGAATTCAAAATCCTCTTCTAAATTTTTGTTTTCTTCGTTCATATTAATTCTCCTTTCATTTATGTAGCTATGTTTCATATGACCTGAAATTACATATAACTACGATCTATCTAGATACATCTGCAATATATATTGTGCAGATATAGTATCTACTATATTTTTCTTTTTATTTTTGTCAACTCCTAATGTGGTCATTGTTTTATGTGCTGCAACGGTTGTAAGCCTTTCGTCTATCTTAATTATTTCTAGTCCGAATTCTTTTTTAAGTCTAGCTATAAATTTATCTGTTTTTTCGGCTCGTGGCCCTTTTGTTGCATTCATATTTAATGGATACCCAATAACAATCTTTTCTACCTTATATTCTTTTATGAGTTCGCCTAATCTTTCAATTAATTTTTTCATATTTTCGCTATGCTCTATGGATTCAACACCTTGTGCCGTTATTCCAAGAGCATCTGATATAGCGACTCCTGTCCTTGCTTCCCCATAATCTAAACCCAATATTCTCATTCATTTACTCCGATATATTCTTTTACCAATTCTTCTAGTAGCTCATCTCTTTCTAATTGTCTAATTAAGCTTCTTGAATCTTTGTAACTTGTGATATATGTTGGATCACCAGATAGTATATAGCCAACTATTTGATTTATAGGGTTATATCCCTTTTCTACCAATGCTTCATATACTTGTTTTAATATTTGCTTTGAATTACTTTTTTTCTCTTTTTCAACTTTAAAAAAAATTGTATTTTCAGAATCCATTTTTATTCCTCCTTAAACTTTTACCTAAAGAATCCACTTTTTTTCTTAGCTAGTCCATTTCTTGGATATACTTGTTCTGCAATCTCATCAATTGTTTGTAAGAAATCTGCCGTATATCCCTTGAAGTTCATATTTTCTCTGCATAAAGCTTCTATATATTTAACATAATTGTTGACGTTATACGGAACAACTGAATATGAAACTTTATTATTTAGTAAAACATCTGTAAATGTCATCTCTGGGTCTTTGTAATATGAAATTCCTTCAATAATCTTCCTAGGTGTTAAAATCGATTTAACATATTTATTAATTATGATTTTAACCTTTTTCATATCCATATTTCTATTTTTCATTTCTCTCAAGAAAGACGTTGTTTCTTGCATTTTTAATATATCCATATCTTGAACAACATATATTTCGCTTGCCTGCTCAAAATAGTCTATCGGCGTTGTAAAATCAGCATCAACAATTGCTATATTACTATTGTTTTTCACTATGTCTATTATAGATTTGTGTTTATATCCTCTTCTTGAATCAGCAACAGAACCTGGTACCGTAGTATATACTTTTAAATATCTCGAAACTGGCATATACGTATCTTCACCTGATGATAAGTTTTGCATGCATTCGCTTGCTATTTTTCTAAGAGTTTTGTCGCCTTGATTATAGATATAATACATACCTTTATCTTTTGTCATATCTAATATAGCTGTCGATATTTTGCTATTTGATAACTGGTTTGCCACTGCATTTACCATAAATGTTGTTCCAGCCTTATTTGCGCCAACAAAAACAACCATCTTTTTATAGTCATGCATAACAACCGGCACCGCCTCATAAGTTTGCACTTGTTTGGGTATTTCTACACTTTCAATTTGATTTTTCTCTTGTGCAATTTTGGCTTGTGCTTCTCTTAACTTTTTTCTTTCTTCTTCTAATTCTGCTTGTTCTTTTCTTATTCTTTCTTGCTCTTTTGCTAGCTTTTCTCTTTCTTCCCTGACTCTCTTTTCTTCTTCGCTTTCTTGATTTGCTGAAATAATATTAGCATCTATTCTATTCACATTTTCTTTTTGTTCTGTTTGTTGTCTCTTTAATGCTTCTTCCTTAGCTCTTCGCTCTGCTATTTCTTGTTCAGCCTTTTGTTGTCTTGCTAAAATCTCCTCTCTTGCCCTTCGTTCTGCCATTTCTTGCTCTACTTTCGGCTCGTTTGCCATAGATGGTGCCTTATCAACGATTACATCTACATCATCCGAAATTTGTTGACTATTTTTTCTGTTTGCTTCATTTTCTCTCGTCTTTTCAGCTAATTCTTGTTGTTCTCTAGCTTCTGCCTCTCTTTTCGCTTTTTCAGCTAACTCTTGTTGTTTTCTAGCTTCTGCCTCTCTTTTCGCTTTTTCAGCTAACTCTTGTTGTTCTCTAGCTTCTGCCTCTCTTCTCGCTTTTTCAGCTAACTCTTGTTGTTCTCTAGCTTTCGCCTCTCTTTTCGCTTTTTCAGCTAACTCTTGTTGTTCTCTAGCTTCTGCCTCTCTTCTCGCTTTTTCAGCTAATTCTTGTTGATTATCTATTTTATTTCCGGATTCCTTTTGACTTTCAATTTGTTGTTTAGCTTTCTTCATTTCTTTTCCATCTCTAGATTTAAATTTTCCTCTAAAGATATCCATTATTCCTTTGGTGTACTTCTTTTCATTTTTCAATGATGAAACCTTTTCTATCGGAGTATTCTCTTCATTTTTATTGGTTGTCTGCATATCTCCGAATAAAAATCTAAACTTAGGTTCCGCATATATTTTTTCCTTAACATCATTAGGCAATAAAGAAACTATTACTTTTAATTGTGCTCTGCTATATTGCTCAGAAATCTGTTCAAATGTTGCAACATACTTTTCTGGCTGATTCTTTATCTTCTCATAATAATTCAATATATTCATCATTTGAGTTTCATCAACTTCATCATCGCGCATTATACTACCGGTCTCGCCTATTGAACTTGAGTTTATATTCAAATATTCTTTAGCCTCACGCTTTGTTTTAGGCTTCTTTATAATGTCACATAACGGATTTATATTTCTATCATCACCTATTAACAAATTATATATTCCCAAATTATATAATCTCATTATAAACTTATCATCTTTGGTTCTTCTATCCGAGCATATATATATTATTTCGGAATCCTGAATCTCATCAGTTATTGTATCAATGCAAGAATATAATTTTCTATCTAACTGTTCTATATCTTTTGCTCTATATTGTTCTAAATCTTCATGAATAACGATTCTGTCATACGTTTTATCACGCCTAACTTCCTCTATAAGTGCTTTGAAGTAAAAAACATTCTTATACTCCAGTGTTTCTCCATATTTTTCATAATACCTCTCGCTAGTCGTTTTAGCCCATTGATCGTTACCTACTGCAAAAAGCACTTTCATTATATCACCTTCCTGTTAAATTATTAAACAATCCTTACAACTTAAACATCTTTTACTTTCTCTTGTCTAAAAAAAGACACTTGTAACTCGCACAAAATAACTAACTTATAGTGTAAAAAGTGCAAATGCCAACGGTATGCATTGGAAAAACACCCATCCTATAATACATGCTGTTATCCATCCAAATCCTTGTTCTTTCTTGTCCAATTTCTTGTTACCTATAATAAAGAAGTTGAATGCACCTATTGTTAAGATTATAAAGAAAATTGGTGTGCTATAAAATCTAACAACCTCTAAATAATATGCCACTTTTCCAAGATTTTTATTATTGTATTTATCCGATAGTTCTGATATTCTTCTATCTTTCTTAGATACGGCACCTACAATTTCATCTCCTGCAGGACTCATTTCTTCTTCATCATTGCTGCTATTATTATTGTCTTCATTTGTGACATTTTCTTCAAAATTAGTATCATCTAATGTAGAATTAGCAGCACAAATTGAGCCATATGGTATTCCCATTAAAGAGACTAATGTAAGCATTAATATTATTATTTTTCTCATATTTCCTCCTTATTTGTCTAATATTTTTTCAGACAATTGCACATAAATATAATACTACACATTAGATAAAATATCAAGAAAAAATCAGCCTTTATAGTCGAATTTCATATTTTTTTACATTTATATGAAGAAAATCACTTAAATAGTCTGCAATTCCTTTCTTTTCTATGTTTTCAGGCATAGATATCACAAAATTTCTTATTCTTTTTTCCTTAACATATACCTCTATATTTCCAACCTTTTCTCCCTTTTTCACTGGTGCCACAAGTTTACTCTCTAAATCATATTTATAAGTGACATTTTTAACCTCATTTTTATTAACTACAGCTTTCTCTCTGCCTGTAATAACCATTTTATAATTTCTAAATCTTCCTTTTTCAACAGAAATATTAAATTCTTTTCGCATATTTTCGCAAATATCAACTACCTCAAAATTCTCAAAGCCATAATTTAATAATTTTACACTATCTTCTGTTCTTTGCTTCTTATTTCCACATCCAAGAGCAACCGAAATTAGTGTTCTTCCATTTCTAGTTGCTGATGCAACTAAGCATCTGCCTGCATTTCCTGTAAAACCTGTTTTCACCCCATTTGCACCCTCATAAAAAGATAGCATTTCATTTGTTGTACCTAATATTTTCGTATTTTCATTAACTTTTATATTTACACTTCTTTCTTTTACGATATTTGCTAAATATTCTATGTTTAGCAAGTATTCTGCTAATTTTGCTAAATCATATGCACTAGAATAATGATTTTCGGCATCTAAGCCATGCGGTGTTGTAAAATGTGTGTTTTCAATCCCAATTTCTTTTGTTTTTTCATTCATCATCTCACAAAAATTTTGAACACTTCCGTCCAACATGTTCTGCTATAGCTATTGCAGCATCATTTCCAGAATGTATAAGTAGCCCTTTTATTAAATCTCTGAGTGTCACTTGGTCTCCTGAGCGCAAATTTATTCCTGAGCCTCCAATACTTGCCGCAGTCTTACTAACTGTAACAATATCATCTAAATTTCCGTTTTCATAAGCTACTATAGCCGTCAATATTTTTGTTGTTGAAGCATTAGGCACTTTAGCATAAGCATCTTTTTCATATAAAATCTCACCATATGTCTTGTCATACAATATAGCATTCTTTGAGTTTAGCACCATATTGTTACTAGAAACAGTTTCAAGTAATTCCACATCATTTTCTTCTACAGTATCATCATAAAAAGCATATACATTCGAAAAAATAATTCCTATTATTAAAACCAACCCAACAATTTTCTTCATTCTTCTACCTCCAAGACATTTAGCATTTTTCTATTTTATCTTATGTATTTTGTTGTACATACATTACACCAATTTTATTAAACTTGTATATTATATATAGAAAACACTTATTAAACGAGGTGATTAAATGAAATCTGTGTTATCAATACAAAATGTTAGCAAAGTTTATCAAGATGATAACGGTGAGGTTTTAGCAATAAAAGATTTTAGCTATGATTTTAATAAGGGCGATTTTGTAAGTATTGTTGGTCCGAGTGGTTGTGGAAAGTCTACTCTACTTTCTATTATAGCAGGGTTAGATACTCCATCTTCACGGGAAAATATTTTTAGATAAAGAAGATATAACAGGGAAAAAAGCAAACATTGGGTATATGCTTCAAAAAGATTATTTGCTGGAATGGCGTAGTATTTTAGATAATGTTTGTTTCGGACTTGAAATAAAAAATATGCTTACTAGTGAGACAAAAGTCTATGCTTTAAATTTGCTAAACACCTATGGGCTTGCCGACTTTATAAACAAATATCCTGCCCAACTTTCTGGTGGAATGAAACAAAGAGTAGCACTTATCAGAACTCTTGCAACTAGACCAGACATTCTACTTTTAGATGAAGCTTTTTCTGCTCTTGACTATCAAACAAGGCTTTCTGTTACAAACGATGTGTATAAGATTATAAAACAAGAAGCTAAAACTGCTATAATGGTAACTCATGACATTCCTGAAAGTATAAGTATGTCAGATAAAATAGTGGTTCTTAGCAAGCGCCCTGCTATTCTTAAAAATGTACATGATATTACTTTTGATATACCAAACCGTACTCCTCTTAACTGTCGTGAAGATAGTAAATTTAGCAAATATTTTGATACTATTTGGAGGGAGTTGAACGATAATGAGTAAAGAATGTATTTCAGAAGAGCGAAAAAAATATTTAGCTAATAAGAGAAAAAGAAAGATTGCAATTTTAGCAACTCAAATATCTATACTTGTCGGCTTTATCGTTATTTGGGAAGTGCTTGCAAATTTGAATATTATCGATGGTTTTTTAACTAGCCAACCATCTAGAGTTTTAAATACAATTTTGAATTTATCTTCTAACAATTTACTTATGCATCTTGGTGTTACATGTCTTGAAACAATTGTAGGTTTTTTGCTTGGTACAATATGTGGCACAATAATTGCATCACTTTTGTGGTGGTCTAATTTTGCCTCTAAAGTTGCTGAGCCTTTTTTAGTTATTTTAAACAGTCTTCCAAAAGTTGCGTTAGGTCCAATTATAATTGTATGGGTTGGTGCAGGAATGCCAGCTATAATAACTATGGCACTTGCTATTTCACTAATTGTTACAATTTTAGAAATGTTAAATGGATTTATGCGAACAGACAAAAATATGATTAAGATGGCAGAAACTTTTAATGCTTCTAAATGGCAAATATTCTCTAAAATAGTGTTTCCATCTAACATATCAACACTTATTAGTGCATTAAAAGTTAATATTGGTCTTTCGCTGGTTGGTGTGATTTCTGGTGAATTCTTAGTTTCTAAAGCTGGTCTCGGATATTTAATTGTTTATGGTGGTCAAGTTTTTAAATTCGATTTAGTTATGACATCAGTTATAATTCTAGCACTTATGGCTGTTTTAATGTATGGATTTGTCGTTTTAATTGAAAAAGGAATTTTAAGATTCATTTTGCACAAAACTAAATAAATTGCATACTTATATATTAAAAGTGCTACCTTAGGTGGCACTTACATATAATTTAGGAGGTTTTTATGAGAAGATTATTTTATACTTTAGCATCTGTGTTTGCGATAATCTTGGTTGTAATCGTTGCAATTACTGCAAGAAATACAGTCGAGGTAAGAAAAACAAACACCTCTTTAGAAAGCGGAGACAATGTTAAATTAGAAAAATTGGTAGTAAGCGAAGTTACTCATTCTGTTTTTTATGCTCCTCAATATGTAGCAATCAACCTAGGTTTCTTTAAAGAAGAAGGATTAGATATAGAACTTATAAATGGTGGTGGAGCGGATAAAGTTATGACAGCTGTCTTGTCTAATCAAGTAGACATAGGATTTGCAGGGCCAGAAGCAGCAGTATATATTTATAACGAAGGTAAAGAAGACTATGCCGAAGTTTTTGCACAAGTAACAAAAAGAGATGGTTCATTTTTAGTAGCTAGAGAAAAAACAGACAATTTTTCTTGGACTGATTTAAAAGGCAAACATGTACTACCAGGAAGAAAAGGTGGAGTGCCTTATATGACGCTTGAATATGTACTAAAGAAAAATGGATTGGATGTAACTAAAGATTTAAATCTAGACACATCAATTAGTTTTGATGCAATGAATAGTTCATTTGTTGGTGGAACTGCTGATTACGTTACATCATTTGAACCTGCTGCAAGTAATCTTCAAAAAGAAGGTGCTGGATATATTGTAGCATCTGTCGGAGCAGCAACAGATGAAATCCCTTACACAGCATATTTTGCAAAGAAAAATTACATTGAAAATCATAAAGATATAATTCAAAAATTCACAAATGCAATTTACAAAGGTCAAGTTTGGGTAAATACACATTCCGCCGAAGAAATAGCAGATGCAGTAGTTGCCTCTTTCCCTGATTCAGATAAAGAACTTCTAACTTCTGCAATTAAAAATTACAAAGAGATAGATGTTTGGAATGCTACACCTTATATGAGCGAGGCATCTTTTAACTTGCTACAAGATGTAATCACAGAAGCAGGCGAATTAACAAATAGAGCACCTTTTGAAAAAGTTGTAAACAATACATTTGCTGAAAATGTAAAATAGTATTTTGCATTCTATATTCAAAAAATATTATATATGATAAAAAAGCAAGGTGATTTACATTTCCCCTTGCTTTTTGCTATATTATTTCAAACATTCATTAAAATAATTTTCAAATTCTTTTATTATTTTTCCGCCATCGTATTCTTCTATGCTTTCTAAATTTTCTTTTGAAAGTTCTTTTAATATTTCTCTATTTTTATATAGTTTGATAAGTTTTTCTTTCAAAATTTGTTTTATCTGTTCGTCGTTCTTTCCGTTTTCCCTATCGCCTATTATATATTCTTCTTGTTTTTTTCCAAGTGCTTCTCTTACAATTCCCACATCTGTTGTTATAACTGGAACTCCACAAGACATAGATTCTATTATTGGCATTGGAGTACCTTCATGAATTGATGTACATATGCATACATCTATTTCGCTATAATACTGTGGCATCTCATCTGATGTTCTCCATTTTATATTTCTATCTGCATAGTGTTCTTTAATATTGTATCCTTCATTTTTAAGTTCTTCTACTACCGGTTTTATAATTGTATGGAAACCTTTTAAATCAACTCCGCCAATTTTTGTAGCACTGTTGCCAACCCAGCCAACAACTAATTCTCTATTTTTATTTTCAAATCTTTCTAAGTTCATTGGCTTCAATTTTTCTCTATCGCATATATCATGAACAACTGCTGTTGGCTTCTTTATTTTATCAATACTTTCATATGCCCTGAATAATTTTTTTGATGAAACATAGTAATGTGATGCGAATTTATTGAAAATATCTTTATATGTCTCGATTCCTTCTTCATCTAAAAACAAGAAATCGTAACAGCCTGTAGATATTTTCTTGCTTTTTTCTTCAATATATTCCTCGAGATTTCTACCAGAAGCAATTACTTTTTGCTTAAACGCATCTGAATCCATTAGAATTAGTGCTTTTCTCCAGAAGAAATGTATTAAATCACAATCATCATGTTTTTCCAAGAATTCATAAAACTCATCTGGCTTCTCTCGCATGTCGTAGTAATCTATTGTTATGTCGAATTTGTCATCTAAATTTTTCTTTACCTTTTGAGCTATAATATCAAATGCCCAATTAGGAATATCACATACTAAACATATCTTTTTCATAAAATACCTCCTTAGTTATGCATTTTCGTAATCATCATTCATCATTCTTAAATACATTTCTGGTTGTGGTTTTGACATTTTCTCTTTTATTTCTTGTGGCATAAATGTTCTAACTTCTGCAATCACCTTGCATATATCTATTACATCTTTATAGTCACCATTTATTATTTTATCAATTATTAGTCCTAGTGATTTTTGACATGCTGGAACTTTTAACTCTTTACTTAATTTGTAGAACCATCTCATATTTGAAAGTACATCTATTTTCTCTTCTTCTGTTAATAGTTGTGAGTCAATGAATTTATAAAGCATATATGTCATGCTCTTCGCATAAAAGAATCTATAGAATCCTAGTTTATTATTTTCTTTAAAATTCTCATAAATAATC
>CAUGFN010000008.1:0-40123 GCA_959598745.1 uncultured Eubacteriales bacterium | reverse complement strand
CTACTATCTCCATTTTGTGCTATTAAGTAACAAGCATAACGAGTTAATTTATAATCTACAATTGTTTTTTCTGCTCCTTTAGGCATTTTTATCGTTTTATTGACGTCAGTAAAATGTTCAAACACACTGATATCACTATTTTGGCAAGATATTTTTGATTTATCAATTATTTTTTCAAAATTTTGCCAGTTCGAGTATTGTAGAATAGGCATAAGCTCTCTAGCATACCAAAATTCAACACCATTTTCATCAATATGTTTTATATCTTCAAATGATTTATTAGTCTTATCTATATCATTCAATAATATCATCTCCATTTCGTAATATTTTATTTTTAATTATTCAAGCACCATTGTAAAAACAATTGTTTGTGAAAGTCAATTACTTTTTATTGAATTATTATTAAATAAATATAATGCTACTTTATATGAGAGATTAGTTTTATCTAACTTTCTAATACTACCATTAATAAAAGTAGGGTTTACTTTAGAAAACTCACATATAAATTCAAGTCTTTGTTTTAAACTTTCCTCAAATTGTATTTCTTGTTTAATTATCTTCATTACAGACACCATCCTTTCGCTTGGATGATTTTAATTGTTTTTAGGCAACAAAAAAATCAACCAGATTTTATTTTCTGATTGATTTTGTATCAATTCTGTTCCATTAGTTCGAACAGATACGTCATTGGTGCGCCCGAAGGGACTCGAACCCCCAACCTTTTGGTTCGTAGCCAAATGCTCTATCCAGTTGAGCTACGAGCACATTACAAATATATTATACAATGATTTTTCAAAAAAGCAATAACTTAAATTAAAATCTATTGAAAATTATCAAAATCTATACTATAATTTGTTTGCAATGCGTTCGTAGCTCAGTTGGATAGAGCGCTCCCCTCCTAAGGGAGAGGTCGGAGGTTCAATTCCCCTCGGACGCACCAAGTTAAAGGTATAGCTAGTGTTTTTGCTATACCTTTAACTTTTTAACATCTCTTTTATTTTTTCTTTCCGAAGCTCCACTTCTACTTCTTTTAAGCTTGAGTTTTCAAGTGTTAAAACAACTTTTTCTCCTGGCTTTTTCGAATATAAATATTCTCTTAGTTTTGTCATTTTATTTATTTCATTTCCATCAATTTTTGTTAATATATCGCCTTTTGCTACTCCCACCTTTCCGCAAGGTCCTGTTTTGTCAACGCTTACGATATATATTCCTTTTTCAAAGTTGTTCTTGTTTTCCATATATTTTATTGCTCCATTATCATACGCATAAAGTCCTAAATATGCTTCATCAAATTTATCTTCTAAAACATAAGAATTTATCACATTTTTTATTAAGTTTATTGGTACAGCAAAACCTATCCCCTCTGCTGATGTAATTTTTACTGTGTTTATTCCAATTACTTCGCCTCTTGCATTTATTAACGGTCCACCGCTGTTCCCTGGATTTATGCTAGCATCTGTTTGAATTAGGCCTTCCATATATACTTTTTCATTATTTTCTTCAAACATTATTGTTCTATCTAACCCGCTTACTATGCCCTTTGTTGTCGTTCCTTGAAATTCGGCTCCTAGTGGATTTCCTATCGCTATTACCTCATCGCCAACCAATATGTCGTTTGAATCGCCTAATATTGCAGGTGTCAAACCTTTTTCTTCTACTTTTATTAAGCTTAGGTCTATGTTTTCTTCCACCCAAACTATTTTTCCCTGTACTGATTTGCCCGTGTTTAGCGTTACGACAATCTTAGCTCCAACTTTTTGTGCCAAATGTTGATTTGTTAATATATATCCTTTTTCTGATACTATTATCCCAGTTCCGAAGACCCCATTTTCTAGCTAAATCCAGATCAAAAACACTTGTACCACTAGGTTTTATAAGTCCTATTCCAACCGTGCTCTGCATTGCTCTTTCGACATAATTACTCGTCTTAGTAGCATTAAATTCTGTTATTTCTTCTTTTACCGTGTTTTCTCCACTGCTGCTTAGTCTCTTTGCAAAGTCATCTATCTCACTTGCTTTTTGCATAGCATTATTGACATATAAAGTTATTGTTACTGTAACTAATATTACTAGTATATACTTAAAAAAATTACCATTTTTTCTTTCTCTATATCCATACGACTCCATAATATACCTCCTAAGGTAAATTTTTGCCGTTTTTCTTAGTTTTATACTTGCAGGCTTATTATTTAACATTTAATATGCAAAATCATTTTTAGAGCATTTTAGTAGCTTATGAGAATTAATATGTTGTTTTCACACAAAAATAGAATCCTCACTGTTATACTTTTAATATGTATCATCTTTATTAGACTAGCTAATTTAAAATGATTCATATTATTTTTAATAACAATTTGGATTCTATTTTTTATTCCGACTATTTTAAATGATTTACAAAAGATTCTTTTTATTATTTACCTATTTGTTTTATCTTTTCTACGTATTCTTTATCGATTTTTCCCCATTTAAATCCTAATTCTTCTAACTCTTTTTCCGTTTTTTCATAATGTACGTGTACTACCATTTTCTCTGCATCATTTAAAATTCCTTTTACATACATCGATACAAATTGCATTTCTTTATCTTGATAATTATCTAATAGTATTTTGTACATTTCTGCAATTGGTACTGTCTCCGCATCAGTAAGCATTTTTATATATCCTTCTATTGTTGGGCTTGATGAACTAACTAGATGATATACCTCATTTTGAGTCTTTTTATTTATTAGTAATACTATTGCTCTTGCTAAATCATCTATTGGTGCCAATAAAATATTTTCATTCTTTATTTCCAATGGTATTTTATTCATTCTTGCCATTACTTTTGTCAAAATATATAAATCGTTTTCTTCATAATTCTTTTGGAACTTTCCATCTTTCATTCTCCAAGTTAAGTTTGGCAAACGATATATTGATGCTGATAATTTCTTCTCTCTTATATTTTTTATAACCTCTTTTTCAGCTAAATATTTTGTATATGCATAAACATTTTCTTTATATAGTTGTCCTATATATAACTTATCTTCCGTCAAATTTGGATATTCCATAGTTTGCTTAGTAAGTACATCCCCCGAAACACTCATTGTTGAAATATGATGTAATTTTGCATTACTTAATTTAGCAAACTCAATTACATTGCATGTCCCAATGTAATTGATTGCTCTTGCTTTCTCAAATGAACAGAAGTATGAAACATTAGCAGCTGAATGAATTACAATAGAAACGTCATGTGTCAATTTCTCGTACACATTATCATCCAAGCCTAATTTTTCATTAGTTATATCACCATTTAACGTTATTACTCTGTCATTTTCTTTTGGAATACTTGTATATGTTTTCAAGAATTCATCATATTTTTCTTTTTTTCTAATAATACAATAAATTTTTCTATTTGTTGTTTTATATAGTTCTTCTAGCAAATGAATTCCAAGAAATCCTGTTACGCCTGTTAATAGTATATCCCCATCATTCTTCGTTTCTACCACTATATCTTTTATGTCTGATATATCTTTATAATTTTCATCATCTTTATAATCTTCATCTTTTTTATCATCACCTAACAAGATATTGGCTAGTTTTCTTATGCTCTTTCCTCTATAAAAGTCTTGCACTTTAACCTCTATACCCATGTTAGATAATTCTGTGATTAATGCAATAACTCCTAGTGATGTAAGACCAGATAAAAGCAAATCGCTCTCAACACTTATATTTTTTCTCTTTAAAGCTCTTTCGGCACATTCTTGTAATTTCTTTTCTAACTCGTTTTGAGGTGCAATATATTTTTCTTCGATATTTGTATCTGGCTTTGGTAAAGCTTTTCTATCTATTTTTCCATTATGATTTAATGGCATTTTGTCCAATTGCACATAGTATGTTGGTACCATATAGTCTGGTAATTCTTTTGATAATTCTTCCTTTAGTTTTGGTATTCCTATTTCTTCAGTTGCTGTGAAGTATGCACACAAGTATTTTTCTCCCATGTTTTCGAACACTGTAACAACAGTTTCAGCTATAGAAGCATATTTAAGTATAGTGTTTTCTATGTCGCCAAGCTCAACTCTTAAACCTCTGATTTTAATTTGATTATCAATTCTTCCTAAGTATTCAATATTTCCATCAGGAAGCCATCTTGCTAAATCACCTGTTTTATACATTTTTTCAGAATCATAATATTCATTCTTTATAAATTTTTCATTTGTTAGCTCATCTCTTTTTATGTATCCTTTTCCTACTAACACACCACTTATTATAAGTTCACCTGCGACACCGACTGGCAACAATTTATTAGCTTTATCTAATATCAAAAGTTGTGTGTTATCAATAGGCTTGCCTATCGGAATTATACTTGGTATGTTTTCTTTAGGACATTCATAACACGAAACATCGACTGTACATTCAGTTGGTCCATACAAATTTATAAGTATTGTTCCATTTTGACCTAGCAAGTTATAAAAATCTTTTACGTGTTCACTTTGAAGAGCCTCACCACTTGCAAAAACATATTTTAATGTTTTTAATCTTGAAATTTGATTCTTATTTATTTTTATATACTGTAAAAATGCCATTAACATAGATGGTACAAAATGCATATGTGTTACATTTTTATCTTCTATTGCATTTATTATTTCTAATGGATCCTTGTGTCCTTCTGGTATAAGTATTTTCAAGCTACCGCCATACATGCTCCACCAAAATAGTTCCCATACTGACACATCAAAAGTATATGGGGTTTTTTGAAGTATTACATCATCTTTCAAAAGAGGATAATGTTCATGCATCCACTTTATTCTGTTTATTGCACTATGATGTTGTATTTGCGCACCTTTTGGTTTTCCAGTAGAACCTGATGTATAAATTACATATGCCACATCTTTTGAAGATACATCTATTTTAGGATTTTCTTTTGAATATTTTTCATAATCAAACTTATCTACTTCCACGCATTCTTTCGCCATCGTTAACTTGTCCAACCATTTTGAATTAGTAAGAACAATAGGTGCTTCACTATCTTCTAGCATGAATTCTATTCTATCACTTGGAAAATGTGGGTCCATAGGCATATATGCACAGCCAGCTTTTAATGCTGCATAAATACTTATAAGCATTTCAAATGAACGTTCTTGCATAATTCCTATTATTGAATTATGTTTTACATTTTTGCTTATGATATAGTTTGCAAGTGAATTTACTTTTTGATTAAACTCACAATATGACATCTTATTTCCCTCAAAATATAATGCATCTTTTTGAGGAAATTTCATAACATTCTCTTCTAAAAAGTCATATATTCTCTTTTCTTTTGGATAATCTTTTTTAGTATCATTAAATTTTTTCAATATTTCTAATTTCTCATCATCAGTAACAACCTCTATATCTTTAAATGATATTTCTTTTTTCCTTATTACTTGCTGTACTATATGCATAAGTCTTGCATATATTTTCTCTATTTCATTTTCCGTGAATGCTTCATCTTTATAATCTATATTTACATCTAATACGCCCGCACCTTCCATATCAGCTATATTCATCATAAAGCTAAGTTCTGCACAACCATTAAAAATCCATTCTGTTTTGTATTTTGTTTTTATATTTTCATCATATTTTGCATTTTGAAAAGATACCATTATATCATAAATATTAGAACTTCCGTGTTTTTCGCTAATAGCATGCATTATTTTTTGGTACGGATATTTTTGATGTCTAAAGATTTCAAAATGTGCCTTTGTAATGCTATTACATAAATTTTTAAAATCCGAATTCCAATCAATTTTAACTGTCATTGGTAAAATATTATTAAACATACCTACTATTTTCTTTTCGGTTTTTCCTGATCTATTTACACCTATCGTACAAAGTGTAATATCATCAGCATTATTAGTTCTCGAAGCATACAAAGAAACAACTGCTTCAAAAAATACTGCCATAGAAATCCCATTTTCTGTGCAAAAGTCTTCTATTACTTTCTTTTCTTCTTTTGATATAATAAATGATTTTCTTGAAGCTGCTACGCTTATTACTCCTTTTTTACTTGCAAGTGAAACAAAAGTTGGTTTTTCATTATATTTTTCATTCCAATATTCTTCATCTCTTTCATAGTTTTTTGAGTTAAAATATTCTTTTTCACTCTCTAAAAATAAAGTATATGAAGGTATATCATTTTGTATTTCTTCTCCGTTTAACAAAGCCTCGTAATACATAAGAACCTTCGAATAAACAATTGCCATAGACCATGCATCAGATATTGCATGATGTAGTTTTATGAAAATTCCTTCTTCGCCATCTAATTCAACCAATTTAAAGTCATACAATTTAGATGTAAAGCCAAATGGTTTTCTCATCCATTTCTCGCTTTGGACCATAGGATTTTCTCCATCCAATTTAATAATCTCAATTTTTTCTTCTCTGTAAGGCTCTATATACTGACTTATTTCACCATTATCATTTTTTAGCCTAAGTCTTAGCCCATCTGCATTTTCGATTAATTTATTTATGGCTTTTTTCATTAGTTCCAAATCTACTCTGTCGAAAAATCTCGAATAACCTCCAATATTTGAAATTGAAGTGTTTTTAAAAAATTGATCCGTTTCAATTACATTCTTTTGTGGCTCTGTTAAACTAAACACAATTTTTCCCCCTTATATTACTTATTCTTATTTAAAACAATCGTGAACTTTGTTCCTATGCCTTCTTTAGTTTCAAAAAACATATCTCCATTAAATTTTCCTTTGATTGTTGAATAACACATATATAGGCCTAAGCCCGTGCCATTTTTGCCTTTTGTGGTTATCATTTTTTTAAATAATTTTTCTTGTACTGATTTAGGAATTCCTCCTGCATAATCTTCTACAGTAATATAATATTTGTCTTCATCACACGAAACATCTAAATTGATCTTTCCTGTTTTTCCTTCGTAAGCATCTATTGCATTTATAACTAAGTTGTTTATAACTTGCACAAGTGCACTGATTTCGCCATAAATTGTTGCATTCTTATCTAGATTAATATTTACATCCAACGTACAATTTCTATGAAGCAATTGCTCTTTCATTAGAATTTTAACACGTGCTACAAGCTCTCCAATGGTGAACTCTGTTACATTTGAAGCATTCATTGTAACAGCTTGTCCTTTTACAGCGTCGATTATTTCACCCATATATTCTAGATAAACCTTAATCTTATCATTCCACTCGTTCATATCTTTTGCAATATCATGATGATCTTCACTTGTAACCATCGGATTAGATATTGACATATCATATTCATTTATTAATTCTTTTAATGCCTGCGATGCACCAGATATAGACATTATTGGGGTTTTTAAATTATGTGCTATCCCTCCTATCATTTGTCCGAGTGAAGAAAGTCTTTCTTGCTCGACAATTATTTCTTGATTTTTTTGTACCTGCATAGCATGTTTTTTCTCTAAATCTAATATTTTATTAAAAGATACTACCAAATCGCCTACTTCATCATTAGACAAAACTGGCATCTTCTGGTCGTAATCTATTGTTTTTTCATTTGCAATTTTTTGCATATTGTTGGCAACAATAATTACCTGTTCACAAATATCTTTTGAAAAATACTGCATAAAAAACGCACACATAAGCAATAGCGCAATACTTGTAAATATAATTATTTTAACATACTCTATTGTTTCTGTATTATACATTATTCCAACCGCTATTTTCTGACCATTAATCTCATAAATTTTACAAACGCCTTGAATTTTAGACGCATAATATCCATAAGTTCTTCCATCATTAGCATTGTAAAATGTATATCTTTTAAAGAAGTTATCTATTCCCGTTTTCTCCTTGTCAGAATATAGCACTTCATCTTCGGTTATTATAAATAATTCATCTGAAGTCGAATGTTTAGCTATTTCATGCAACTTTTGTTTATATTCGTCAAGTGTCTTGGCTTCATCGAAATTTATGAAATTCATTTGTGAATTATAATTTTCGTATATGAAATCTCCGCTTTCACTGGCAAGCATTGAATTAGTAGCAAATGCAAACAAAAATATCGTTGCCATTATAAGTGGATAAATCAAAAAGAATATTTTCCACTTGTATCCTATATTAAATTTTCTATTGTATTTAGATTGATTATTTATTTCCGTTAATACACTGGTAAAAACCTCTTTTGAAGATATATATGATAATAATGCCAAAACTAGGGTAAATGCAAAAATAAGCAAAGCAACTCTTAATGTAAGTACCATTTCAGCACCTGTAAAAAACAAAATAAAACCAATTGCCAAACTCGGAACAAGTGCATGTACCGCATATATCTTATATGGAGATGTAAAACATCTTTTTCTTATTTTTTCGATTGCCTTCTTGCTATATTCGTCATCTTTATTTATATATTTTTTGTATTTGCTAACTTTTGAAACTTGATATACAAAAAACATATTAAAGATTACCATTACCGAAATAATAATCATCGTAAATTGAACATTAAATAACATTCCATCATCAATTCCACGTTCAAATTCATTATTAATCGAATTCGGCGGATAATTCAATATTACTGGAATTAAGTAATAAAATATAATAGCTGCTATTATAAAAAATATATTATATAAAAGTATTCCCTTTAGCTTAAAATGTTCTTTTTTCATTTATATCCTCCTCTAGTGATAATTTTGAGGTTCCTATATATTGGTTATTATATAACATTTATTGTATATATTTCAACTTTAAAATAGATATTTATCACTATAATTTACATATTGACGAAAAAAATAGAAATGTTATAATTTTTTTATAACCCCACAAGTGAATGCTTACAGTTTATTACATTTCACAATAGAGGAGGCTCGCATATGCGATTAAAAGATTCTGTACAAAAAGAAAATTATAAAATTTTAGTTGTTGATGATGAACAAGGAATCATTGACTCTCTAAAAATCTTTTTAAATCATTATAATATAACAGGTGTTACCGACCCATTAAAGGCCATCGAATTGGTTCGAAATGAGCATTTTGACTTAATGTTATTAGACTTTTTAATGATGCCAATGCATGGTGATGAAGTAGTTGAAGAGATAAGAAAATTTAATAAAAATTTATACATATTGCTACTTACTGGTCATAAAGACTTAGCACCACCGCTAGAAACAATTAAAAGATTAGATATCCAAGGCTATTGTGAGAAAAGCGATAAAATGGATCAATTGCTTTTGTTAGTAGAATCTGGTCTAAAATCTGTCGAGCAAATGAAAATAATTAGTAATATAAATCAAAAACTTGAGACTGCTTATGCTGATTTAAAATCTGCATATAAAGGCACAATGGAGTCTTTAAGACTTGCTGTTGATGCAAAGGATTCTTATACTAAAAATCATTCAGACAGAGTTTCTTACTACTCAGTATTACTTGCAAAGGCTTTAGGACTTCCTGATGAAGAAGTTGAGCTTATTAGAGATGGTGGATTGTTCCACGATATTGGTAAAATTGGTATTCCTGATGCTATTCTTCAAAAAGCAGGTAAACTAACTGATGATGAATATCACGATATTAAAAATCACCCATCGATTGGTGAGCATATATTAAAGCCTGCCAAAATATTTGACAATATAATACCAATGGTTAAACATCACCATGAACGCTACGATGGCCGTGGCTACCCATCTGGTCTTAAAGGTGAAGATATCCCTCTAAATGCACGAATTGTCTGTGTAGCCGATTCTTTTGATGCTATGACATCAGATAGAAGCTATCGCCCAAGATTTACTCTATACAAAGCTTTAGATGAATTAAAAGCATGTAAAGGTGCGCAATTCGATCCGGCTTTAGTTGATTTATTTGTAAATGAAATAATACAGAATAAAGAAAAGATAGAAAAAGATTTAAATATCGTATTCATTGAAAGATTTGATGATGAATATGTAGAATTTAAAAAATAATATGTTAAAAGGCGAGACTTTAAAGTCTCGCCTTTTGGTTATATTCTAATATTAAAACTGCATTATTGAAAAACTTCATTTCATTAATTGATTTTATTATGCTTTTCAACTTGTTCTTTTAAAAATTCTTCATCGTTGAAATAGTTTATGCCCATCGCTTCTTTTACTTCTGCTAATGTTTCATCTGCTACTTTCTCTGCTTCTTCTGTTCCGTTTTTTAGCATTTGTAGAACTTCTGGAAGTCTTGCTTCGTAGTATTTTCTTCTTTCTCTCATTGGTTCTAATATTTCTTCCATTATCATGTTTAAGAAGTTTTTGATTTTAACATCCCCAAGTCCACCTCTTCTGTAGTGGGCTTTTAATTCATCTAAGTTTTTGTACTCTGGTAAATATTTTTCAAAATGTTCATCTGTAGAAAATGCATCTAAATATGTGAATACCACATTTCCCTCTACATTTCCCGGATCTGTTACCTTTATATGATTTGGATCCGTGTACATATTTCTTATTTTAGCTTTTACTGTTTCTTTGTCATCACATAGATAAATGCAATTATTAAGTGATTTACTCATTTTTGCATTTCCATCTGTTCCTGGCAATCTTGAACAAATTTTGTTTTCTGGTATGTACGCATCTGGCTCAACCAAAATTTCTTTTTGGTATGTGTTGTTAAAACTTCTAACAATTTCTCTTGCTTGCTCAATCATTGGAAGTTGGTCTTCACCAACAGGTATAAGTGTTGCTTTGAATGCAGTTATATCAGCAGCTTGGCTGATTGGATAATTTGCAAATCCAACTGGTATACCTTTATTTTCGTTATCAAAGCCTCTAAATTTTATTTCTGATTTAACTGTAGGGTTTCTAAGAAGCCTTGAAAGTGTAACCAAATTCATATAATATGCCATTAGTTCTGGCAATGCTCTTATTTCTGATTGAACAAAAAATGTAACTTTTTGCGGATCAAGTCCAACAGATAAATAATCTAGCATAACTTCTAGAACATTATCTCTAACTTTTTGCGGATTTCCCGCATTATCTGTTAAAGCTTGTGTATCGGCTATCATTATAAACATTTTTTCATAATCGCCTTTTTCTTGAAGTAAAACTCTTTGTTTTAAAGAACCCACATAATGTCCTATGTGTAAGTGCCCTGTTGGTCTATCTCCTGTTAGTATAATCTTTCTGCTCATATATTCTTCACCTCATTATTTATTATTTTACTACAACTGTGAAGATTCTTCCTGGTACATATATTTTTTTAACGACTTCTTTTCCTTCTATAAATTTTAAGATTTCTTCGTTTTCAAATGCTACCTTTTCAACATCTTCACTAGTAGCCTCTTTTGCTACAATAACTGTTCCTCTAAGTTTTCCATTTACTTGAACTGGAACTTCTATTTCATCTTCTATTGTTTTTTCTTCATCATATTTTGGCCATGACTCGTAAGTAATTGTGCCAGTATGACCAAGCATCTCCCATAATTCTTCTGTTATAAATGGGCAAATTGGATTTAATAATTTTACAAATCCTTCTGCATATTCTTTTGGTAAAACATCTTCTTTATATACTGCATTTATAAATATCATCATTTGGCTAATTGCAGTATTGAATGATAATTTTTCATAATCATCTGTAACTTTTTTAACTGTTTGATGATAAATTTTTTCAAGATTTTTGTTTTCTACATCTTTTACTTTTCCGTCTGCAAATATTCTAAATACTCTGTCTAAGAATTTATGAGCGCCCTCAACTCCTCTGTCGTTCCAAGGCTTATCAGCTGCAAGAGGTCCCATAAACATTTCATAAATTCTAAGCGTGTCAGCACCATAATCTCTAATAACATCAAGTGGATTTACGCAATATTTAGGATATCTTTTACCCATTTTTATTCCATTTGCTCCAAGTATCATTCCTTGGTGTACAAGCTTTTTAAATGGCTCTTTAACAGGAACAATTCCTTTATCAAATAAATAATTGTTCCACATTCTAGAATATAGTAAATGACCTACTGCGTGCTCTGGACCACCAATATATAAATCAACTGGCATCCAATGTTCCATAAGTTTTTTATCTGCCAATTCTTTATCGTTATGTGGGTCTATGTATCTTAAGAAATACCAGCTAGAACCTGCACTTCCTGGCATTGTATTTGTGTCTCTCTTGCCTTTTTTGCCATTTATAGAAACTTCTACCCAATCTTTTGCATTACAAAGTGGTGGCTCGCCATTGTGGCTCTTGTAATCTGATATATTTGGCAAAATAAGTGGAAGTTCATCATCACTTAAACAAACTATATCGCCATCCTCCATATGTACAACAGGCATTGGCTCTCCCCAATATCTTTGTCTTGCGAAAATCCATTCACGAATTTTGTAATTTATTTTCTTTGCCCCAAGCTTGTTTTCTTCAAGCCAAGCAATCATTTTTTCTATACTTTCTTCCTTATTTAAGCCGTTTAAAAATCCTGAATTTATATGAACTCCATCGCCTATATATGCTTCTTTTTCAATGTCTCCGCCCTCTATTACAGGAATGATTTTTAAATCGAATTTCTTAGCAAATGCATAGTCTCTTTCATCATGTGCTGGAACTGCCATTATCGCACCAGTTCCATATGTAACCAAAACATAATCGCTTATCCATATTGGAATTTTTTCGCCGTTAACAGGATTTATAGCATAACTGCCTGTGAATACACCTGTTTTTTCTTTGTTTAATTCTGTTCTCTCGATTTCAGATTTCTTTGCACATTCTTCTTTATATTTTTTTACAGCATCTTTTTGCTCAAGTGTTGTAATCTCATCTATTAGCTCATGTTCTGGTGAAAGCACACAATATGTCGCACCAAAAAGTGTATCACATCTAGTTGTGAATACTGTGAAATCTTTTTCGGTTCCATCAACTTTAAATTTAACATGTGCTCCTACGCTCTTACCAATCCAGTTTCTTTGAATTTCTTTTGTTGAAAGAGGCCAATCTATCTCTTCAAGACCATCTAACAATCTCTCTGCATATTTAGGAATATCTATTATCCATTGTTTCATATTTTTACGAACAACTGGAAAACCGCCTCTTTCACTCTTGCCATCGATTACCTCATCATTGGCAAGAACTGTGCCAAGCTCTTCACACCAGTTAACAGGCATTTCCACACATCTAGCAAGACCATCTTCTACAAGTCTTTTGAAAATCCATTGTGTCCATTTATAATAGCTTGGATCACTAGTCATTATTTCTCTATCCCAATCATAACTAAAGCCAAGTTTCTTAAGCTGAGTTCTGAAAGTTTCAATATTTTCTAATGTGAATGTATTAGGATTGTTACCTGTATCAATTGCGTATTGTTCTGCTGGAAGTCCAAATGAATCAAATCCCATTGGGTGTAAAACATTGAAGCCTTGCATTCTCTTCATACGAGAAACAATATCAGTTGCAGTATATCCCTCTGGGTGACCAGCATGAAGACCTACACCTGATGGATAAGGAAACATGTCTAATGCATAATACTTGGGTTTCGAAAAATCCCAAGCATCTGTTTTAAATGTTTTATTATCTTCCCAATATTTTTGCCATTTTTTCTCTATTTCTATGTGATTATATTCCATATAATTACCCCTTCTCTGCCATAATATGCTAAAAGTATACTACAAAAACGCCTATAAATCAATAGGGGGTATGTATTCTTGCAAAATCTGCTGACAAGCTATAAAAATTCTCCATAAAATATTTATACCTTTCTTTTTAGATTTATATAAATATTATATGGGAAATTTTATATTTGGTTACTAAAAAATTGTATTTGTTATTTAAGTTGCATTTTTTGTAAACACTATGCTATGCTTTAAGTGTGCTTAAAGTTTTTGCATTATTAAAAACTGAGACTTTACATTTTTTTAGTTGTCTAATTTATATAAGCCATTTTAAGGAGGTTTTTTTATGGTTAAAGCACTTAGTATTTTAGTTAGTTTATTTATGTTAGGAGGTTGCACAATGAAAGGTGATACTGATGTCATTAAGCCAAGTTCTGGTGATATTTATTCTGGTGATATGAGTTATGAGATTTCTTCTTCATATGAGAGTGATTTTGATTTTATGAAATATATGCCTAAAGACCAAAACTATATGATTTCACCTTTTAGTATTAAAATGGCCATGATGATGGCTGCAAACGGTGCAAATGGTTACACTCAAAAAGAGATTTTAAGTGCTCTTGGTGTTTCTAGCATTGATGAATACAATCAAAAAGCAAGCGATATTATTACTAGATATAATTCTAATAAGGATGTTAATTTAAATGTTGCTAATTCTATTTGGTTAAACAAAACTGAGGCAATGGGGGCTAATTTTAAGGATACTTACAAAAAAATAATTTCTGATTTTTACAAAGGTGTTGCAAGGGAAGAAAATGCCGACACTATTGCTAGTAAAATCAATGATTTCATTGCTAAAGAAACGAACAATAAAATAACTAATGTCTTGCCAACAGAAAGGCCTGCAGGCTTTTTATCTGCACTTGTTAACACTATTTATTTTAAAGGTTCTTTTGAAAATCAGTTTGACACAGCAAATACTAAAAAGGATACTTTTACAGATAGAAACGGAAACAAATCTGAAATTGATTTTATGAACCAAACAAAACACTTTGGATATTATGAAAATGATGGAGTTCAAATGCTTAAAATGAATTACTCTGACAGAGATATTGCGATGTACATTTTACTTAATGATGATGATAAAGATGTTGATATAAATGATATTATCAGCAAAATGGAATACAAAAAAGTTTCTGTAAGTATGCCAAAGTTTAAAACAGAATTTACAAAAAGTTTTGTTGATGTTTTAAAACAAATGGGAATAAATATTGCTTTTACAAATGCTGCAGACTTTTCTAATATGTTTGATAATGTAGAAGTGCACATCTCTGATGTTATCCATAAAACATTTATTGAGGTAGATGAAAATGGCACCGAGGCTGCTGCCGCAACAGTTATTTTAATGACAAAGAATTCATTGCCAATGCCTGAAGAAATAAAAGAGTTTAAAGCTAATAAACCTTTTACTTATTTTATTAGAGATGAAGTTTCTGGGGAGATTTTATTCTTAGGTGAATATGCTTTTGCAAAATAATATTTGATAATTTAAAAAGATTTGTGTTTTAATATAAGCACAAATCTTTTTATTGCTATTTAATCATCACAAACATTAACTAAAACTTCCGCTTTCTCCATGCTTGATTTATATTTTTTTTAGTGTTATCATTAATATGATAGATTTTAATATATACTAAAGATTGGAGTGAACTCTAATGGCTACACCTAATAATGCAGTTACAAAGTATCCAGAATTGTTGACAAATGATAAACTTGAAATCGCATACGTTGGTATGCTTCATAATAATCCAAAAGGTATCGCTATTTACTATCTTGATTTAAAAGATTGTTGTTTTGCCGTTCCTGGATTATTCGATATTTATAAATTGGTTTTATTCCGTGAAGGACAAGCCTATGCACCAGAAGTTGCCAAAGCTGGTTTTTCTTTTCCTAAAGTAACAGAAGAGACACCTAAAATGATTGACATTTGCAAGAAATACGCCGCTCAAATTAAAGATATTGACATTGAGGGTATTTATATAAAAATCAAAAAGTTATTTTTACTTCGTTCAGGTTATTTATTAGCGCCTACTCCTGCTATTCAGGATAGAATCTTAGCTATTAAAAATTACAAACGATATAACGAAATGACCATTGATGAAATTGATGCTCGTGTTAAAAGTATGAGTTATATCAGCAGTCTTAACGATATAAAAATTAATGCTGGCGCAACTAAATTCTTACTTGAAGGAGACAACAACTTGACAAATGGTATTGCACTTCCTTTCCCTATTCTTTCAAAGACTTTCAAAGGATTAAGAAAAGGAGAAACCACTGCTTTTTCAATGCCTTCAAACGCAGGTAAAAGTAGATTTATTGTCAATATTATTTCCCACCTTTGCTTTATAGAAGGAAAGAAAGTTTTGTTAATATCAAACGAGATGACAGAGGATAAAATGCGTCTTTGTCTTATAACAACAATTGTTAATAATCCAGAAATTCAAAAATTACATGGACAAAAATTATATAAAAGAGAGGCTGAATTACTTGGATTGAAATTCAGAGCTGATGAAGGCAAAAATGTAGAAGTGGACAAAGAAGGATTTATTGTAAGACTCGAAAACGAGTCTCAACAAGATTATCTAAAAAGATTGTCTGAAAATTCTACCGAATTTTTAAAAACAGTAGCAGCAACGGATTGGCTTTCACAGCAGATTGACGATTGTATATATTTTATACATACTGCCGAGCATACAAACCAAGACCTTATTAACATTATACTAGACTACTACTATAAAGAAGGTATCGAGTATTATTTCTATGATACTTTAAAAACAGATACTGAAAATATCGGTAATTTAGAAGAGTTAAAAAAGACTGCGACAGTTCTTTCTAATTTGGCTCAAAAATTCAATATGTTCATAGGTTCTACATTGCAACTTGCTGAAAGTCCAACGCCTCCACTTAACATGAACATAAATGATATATCTGGAAGTAGAACTGTTAAAGAGGTTTTAGATACATTGTGCCTTATCAAAGAGGTTAATAAATCGACATATGATCAATATGAGATATCTGACGAAGAAGACGCAGAAATATATCAACCTTTAGAAATTCCTAAACTTTCTAATACAAAATATTATGCATGCGTCGTTGATAAAAACAGAGCTGGTGCAAAACCAAAAGTTCTATTCAGACTAAATCTAGACTTTAACCGCTGGGAAGAAGTTGGATATGTTAGATATAAGCAAGTAAAAGGCGAAAATGAGTAAAAAAATACTGATGCGTTTTGCATCAGTATTTTTTTATTATTTATAGTTAGCTCCTATTATTACGCTATATTTAACATTAGTCGTTTCTGTACTTTCTTCAACCGTTGTTATATTTAAAATCTTCTTTAAATCTTCTAACTCTTCTTTAGTTCCTGTTCCATAGTCTATAATTCTAGAAGTTTCAACTTTTATTGTTGGATAATTTCCTATCTTCACAACATCAAATTTGCCTTCATTTAACTTTTCAACAATGTTATTTAATGTTGTCATATTGTTTCCTGCATTTAATACTTCTAATCTTACTTTATTTTCATGTTCTAATGTTCCACTTGTTTGTGTTAAATCATTATCTCCAGACTTTTTATCCTTGTTTTCTGTTTTAAACAAGCTTTCGACCACAGTCTTTGTTTTCTCTTCATCTAAATAATAATATGACAAATTGTATCCATAAGGGCTAGGTCCCATTTTTCCAACGCCTGGTAATGTATCAATTTTAATTCTATCTGTTTTTATTGTTACAGCATCATCGATATATTTTGACACAATTTCCATTGTTATATCTGTTTTTGTTCCTTCCAATACAATTTTAAATAGATTTCCAATCTTAGAAATATTTTTAGGGCTTAAAACTTCTTTTGCCATTGCTTTTATAAACTTCTGTTGTGCCGCAATTCTACCTATATCACCATTTGGATATCCTGTTCCATTATTGCTTTTTCTAAATCTGACAAACTCTTCTGCTTTCTTTCCAGTTAAGACTTGAGTACCTTTTTTTAGGTGTATATATAGGTTTTGATCTGGGTCATCATAATTCATATTTATCGGAACATCTACAGTAACTCCTCCTATTTCATCAACTATTTTTCTAAGAATTTTTGTGTTAAATACAACATAATGTTGTACTTCTATTCCTGTAATTTCTCCTACTTTTTTCATGACCTTTTCAGGATATTTTCCCATATATAGTGAATTTATCTTTCCATCAACTGAGTTATCTACATGAGTATCTCTAGGCACTGATAATAATGCAATATCTCTTGTGTTAGGATTATATTGTCCAAGCATTATAAAGTCTGTTAAATGGCCATTTACGCCCATAAATAGACATGTAAAGCATTCCTCTTCAACTTCTTTTGTATCAATGATTACTCCAGGGATTTTACCTGTATCTCCACTCATACCATCTTTTATGTCTGCTTCCCATCTTTTATATAATGTAGCACCTATGATTCCTGCTACCGACATTACAACTAATATAACAATGACTAATAAAACTTTTAATATAGTTTTTATAACATTTTTCATCTAAAGGTCTCCTTTTTATACATCCTGTGAATCCTAATAATTATATCAGATAATTACTATATTCTCAACAAATTAAGCAAATTTCAGCAAAAATTCACATTTTCACATTATATTTTGTGCAAAACTTTAAAATATTAAACTAACTAACAAATTATTTTCATACATAAATCCTATAATCAATGATGATTTGATTGCATCTACAACTGGTGTTATTGGAACTATCGTAATTATAAAAGAAATTATTGCCAAGATAACATATATTCTAAAAAGTCCAAGTATAAGTCCAAGTACAAGTCCTGTTAAGTTATTAATTTGTTTTAAGAACGGAATACTCATAATTCCATTGCATACTAAGCAAATTATAAACAATATTATTCTTACTGACAAATATATAACTACCCATGATAATATTTTTAGTATTATTTCTTTCGAATTTTCTATAACTGTATTTTTGGCGTTTTCCTTATATTCTTCTAAACCAACAAAATTTTTTATGTTTTCTGGCAAATCTTTTAATGCATTTTCCATATTGTTTTCTTCGATGTCTTGCTTAACCTCACCACTTTTTATTTCTTCTTCAGAAGATGACTTTAATGCGGTTGTCAAAGTGCTTTCAAGCCATTCATCAATCCCTGTATTATCTTTTATAGTTTGTACTCCAGCATCACACAGTGCAAATGCCAATGCAATTGCAACAAAAGTAGAGATAAACCCAAAAAATGTTTTTACAAATCCTCTTTTATATGCAAAAAAAGCACATATTAACACAATTAAAATTCCAATTAAATCAATGTAATTAAACATTTTTCTTCACCTCTATATCTTTATAAACTCTATTTTATCTCTAAATATTAATCCTAACATATTTGTATTATCAAATATAACTAAAGATTTTAAATCTCTAGAAATATCACATTTTTTCACTAACTTTCCATTAGTATTTATAACTAATAACTCATTTTGCATAGCAACGACAACAATGTTATTCATCGCTTTAATCTGCTTTGGTAAATCATAAAGTTCATATTCTTTTTTATCGAGTTGGTTTCCATATGAATATATACATAACTTATATTTCACATCAAAGAGTCCTTTTTCTTCTTTCTCAAGAGCTACAACGTTTTTACAATTTTCTATTGTTATATTCATAGTGCTCGGATAACTATATTTCAATATATCCACTATCTCATCGTTTCTTATAATTTTTGTGCTCGAATCTGTTAATACTAGCAATTCGTTTTTTTCAGTATACTCTATATTCACAATAATGCTATTTTCATCTAAAGCAAATCTTTTCACATTTGAGTTCTCCAAATTATTAATATCTATTATTTTTATTGCAGAAGTAACGTGTATGCCCTCCGTATCCACTTCGGCAATAGCAAGTGTTTTATTATCATTTGTTATTGCAACATCTAGTGCATATGTTGAAGCTAAATAGCTTGTAAACAACTCAATTCCTGTCGGAGAAATTATTTTTACTAATGATTTATAGCCACTTTGCTTATATGTTACTGCGACATAACCATTTTTATTGACATATACACTATATATGTTTCCCGGAATAATATTTTCCCATACCTTTTCATTTCCGCAAATCAAGTATACTACTGTTCCATTTTTCTCTGCGATTACCATATAATCACCAGCCGAATCGCATGTTACATCTTGAAATGAAGCGAAAATATCAAATTCTTCTTTTGCCTCATTTGAATATCCTTTTATATAATTATTTCCTACAAGTATAAGTTTAGAAAAAGTTCCTTCTGCTTTTATATAATTTGTGCTTAAACTCACACTGCCAACTGAATCAGCAAGCTCCCACTCTTTGTTCTGAAAGTAACTTATTATTTTTTCAGAATTATAATAAAATACAATTCCTGATATGATTACAACAAAAACACAAAAAGAAACAAATTTTTTCTTTGTCATTTGCCACCCTCTCCATCTTTCATTTTCATTAGTATTAATATTATTTGATATATTCCTATGTATCCAAAAATCGGGAAACATATATTTATAAGGTTTGAAAAACCAATCCTTGCACATAGAAAACCAGCTATACACATTACCAGTGCATTTTTTTCATAGTTCTTTTCACTCCTCATTTTTAAAAAGCTAAAACCAGATGAAAAAGCTGTTGTAAAAATCGCCGCAAGTATAACTATTCCATAGAAAAAACTCATTTTTTTCGAAATAAAACTTGCGATAAGCATATTGGGTATTTCGTATGCCATGATATTAGGGTAAAAAATGTTATTAACTTTATATATTATAAACATCAATATTCCAAGTACTAATGTGGTTGCAATTCCAAGATACAATATCTTAGAACGACTTAATTTATATTCTTCAAAGTTCACTAATATTGGAATTAATATTAAAGAATTATAACTAGCATATAGAATTGCAGAAATAATAAAATTTCCAGTATAATTTGCAGTTTCTATACCTTCTTTGGTATATTGCAACATTTCTGTTCCAGCATATTCATAAATACCGAGTATTACTATTCCAATAATTATAAGTGGCACTAAAGCGCAGCTTATGATTTCAATTCCCTTAAAACTTTTTAAAAACATAACATAGCAAATTGAAGTAGCTATTGCCGTTCCGAGCCAAAAGTTTATGCCCAAATGTTCATTAAAAAAAGCTCCAACACATGAAACCATTATTGCAAAACATATAAAAGAAAACATTTGCAATATCACAAATAAAAAGCTATTACTATTTATTAGATTTTTATAGTCTGCACTTTTGCACTTTCTTGCCACAAGACTTGTTATTACCACAACAATACCAAATATCACACTTGAAATTACTATACTGACAAGCCCTCTCTCCTCATAAATATTGAAGAAATTTAAAATCTCCCTACCAGAAGCAAAACCAGCCCCTATAACCGTTCCAATTATAACTGCAAGACAAACAAAAAAATTTTTCATCTTTCCCCTCTCCAAAACAAAATTGCCTATCTAGAAGCTACAATTTCGTTTTTATTATAGCATATATTTATTTTAAAAAGCAATATAACTTGATTTTAATCAAATTTATTGCTATAATCCTAGTTATATCTATAATATGAAAGGAATAATAACAATATGATAACATCTAAACAAAGAGCATATCTTAGAAGTCTTGCTCAAAATATAACACCAATATTTCAAGTTGGTAAAAACGGTGTTACTGACAACCAAATCGAGCAATTAATAAATGCTTTAGAAGCAAGAGAGCTTATAAAAATAACATTACTTGATACAACTCCAGACGATAAATATTCTATCGGTAACGAAATTGCAGAAAAGACGGGTGCTGACGTTGTTCAAATCATAGGTAAAAAAGTAACACTTTATAAACGTTCTACAAATTCTCCAAAAATAGAATTACCGTAATCCATAATTTTATATATAAATACATATGAATGTTATTTGTGTCAAACAATAATATTTAATTTAAATTACGTAAAAAGCCGAAGGTTATACTCCTTCAGCTTTTTATTATTAATCTATGGTATTAATGTGCTGTCTTTAACTAAAAAATAAGCTAATACCAATTTTAAATTAGTATTAGCTTCTCTTATCTTTAGTCACCCTATAAATCTTTTGTACATTAAAACTTCATTTGTATCTTTTCAATCTTATGTACTTTAAAATTCTTTGGTACTTTAATAAATTCTCATTAATGCAGCAGCAGCTTCTCCTCTTGTTAAGTTTTTGTTTGGCTCAAATTTTTTGTTTGTTCCATCTCTCATGCCTTCAAGTAGGTCATATTTTACCGCATGTAATAACAAATCTTTTTCATCATCAGTTAATTTGCTTATATCTGTATACACTAGTGAGCCTATTTGATTTTGTGGGATCCCCTTCATTTTTATTTGAGTTTTTGAAAGCATCAAAACCATCTCTAATCTAGTTATTGGCTTCTTTAATGTTTCGTCAGTGTATGCACCTTTGTCAATTACCCCTTGCATCTCTGCAATTGTAACATAAGGTCCAGCCCAAGATGTATAATTTGAATCTACACTTTCAAAATCAAATGTTCTGTTGGTTGCAAGTACCATAAGCATTTTTATAAACTCTTCCCTAGATATATCTTCATCAGGTCTAAAAGTTCCGTCAGGATATCCTGAAATAACTTTTATATTTGTTGCTTGCGTTATTTCTCTAACAGCATAATGTTCAACTAAAATATCTTTGCCATTTCTTTGTTTTTCCCACTTATATATATCAGGAAATTTATATTCCCTAGTTACTGTAGGAACCTTATAATTACTTGCGAAACAAGTTTGAAAAAACATTGATGTAATCAATACAATCATACTTAATGCTAACATTCGCTTTTTCATTCTTTTCCCTCCACACTCACATTTTATATTCTTATACTTACAAATTCAATAACTGTAATCATATTGTAATATGAATTTAATTTTTCCGTAATATTAGTCTAGACACTGTTTTGCAGGAAGTGAAAATAATACAGATTGTGCCTTCGAATTGCTTCCTGCCTCTGTCATTATTGCATGCATTATATCATTTCTTTTTTCTTTTTCGGCCACAACAAAAATCATTTCTTTTTCTGCACCTATAGTAACACCGAAAAACTTTTCCGAACTATCAACTCCAGTTCCTCTAGCATGAATAACTGTTCCACCTGTAGCACCGGCTCTTCTTGCCACATTCATCACCATATCTACATATCCTCTATTTGCCACTATTACTATCAATTCACTATCATATTTATAGTTAATTGTAAATTCTTGTTCTTCTGGAACTTCTCCATTTATATAATTCATTGTTTCTTTTCCTCCTACACTTGAAATAGGCACGATGACTGAATAGCTCTCACCCTTTGTTCTTTCTCTAAGTTTTTTGCTTAAATCATATGCTAATGAATTTGAAAGAGTACTAAAAAGCACATACTTTTCCTTTTCTGCAAGTCCAAGATAATCCACCATATCGTCAGTAGCCGTTCCTTTTCCATATCTTCCAAGTGTCAACGGAACTTTGTTTTCATTTAAGAAAGATATCGCTTCTTCTCCTAAACTTCTCTTTATTATTGTAATTAAAAATACAGGTTTAAGCATTTTCTCACATCCATTCTACCTCTATGATTTGCTCTTCATTTCCGCCTACTCCGTTCTTCTTTTGTAATTTCTTTGATTTCAATTTATATATTAAACCACTTATTTGTACCGCCACTATTGGTGCCATCGCTACCATAGCAATAACTCCAAACGCATCACTAAGAACATTTCCTCCAACACCTTCTGAAATCCCAATCGCAAATGGAACTAAGAATGTAGATGCCATTGTTCCTGATGCAACTCCTCCAGAGTCAAATGCAACAGCTGTAAAAACGTCATCTCCAACAAAAGCCAAAATTAGAGCTATCAAATAACCTGGAAGTAAAAAATATAAAATCTGTATTCCTGTTAATACCCTTATCATTGAAATAATTAATGCAATTGAAACACCTATTGATAAGCTTTTTTTCATAGCTTTCTCTGGAATTGCGCCATCTGTTATATCGCTTATTTGCTTATTTAAAACTTCTACTGCTGGCTCTGCTATGACTACAAAGTAACCAAGCAAAGCACCTACTGCAATTATTAAAAAATCATTTCCTGTCTCTGCAAGTTTCATTCCTATTAGTGAACCTATTTGTAAGAATCCAACATTAGCACCTAATAAGAATAAAGTTAATCCGATAAATTCATAAAAACACCCAATAAATACTTTAAACAATTCTTTTTTTGACATTTTTATCACTGCTAGTTGATATATAATAAAAAATATAATTATTGGTAGCAATGCAATTACAACTTCTCCCAAATAATTAGGAAGATTTTGCACAAATACTTCTGCTATTTCTTTAGTATTAGCATATGTAGAATATGTTCTATTAGTATATTCAAAATTTGTTATTTTATATACCATGCCCAAACTCATTGTTGCTAGAATTGGTCCTATTGAGCATAGAGCAACCATTCCAAAACTATCACTTTCAGAATTTTTTTCGCTTCTTATTGAAGATATTCCAATTCCGAATGCAATTATAAAAGGCACTGCCATTGGTCCTGTCGTTGCACCACCAGAATCAAAAGCCATTGCTAAAAATTCTTTAGGCACAAAAAATGCCAGTACAAAAACAATACTATAAAAAAATAACAGTGCATACTTCAATTTTATTTTTAGTACAACTCTTAAAAATGCTATTGATAAAAATACTCCAACTCCTAGTCCAACAATTCCTATTATTAAATTTGAAGGTACAGAAGTTATCTGTTCTGCAAGCACTTTCAGATCTGGTTCTGCAATTGTTACAACTGTTCCTATTATAATCAAGATTGCTAAAATCAAAAATATATTTTTTCTCTTAGCTATATCTGCCCCTATTCTTTCTCCAATTATAGACATTGACATTTCTGCACCAAGTGTAAAAAAGCCAGTACCTATCACTAGCATTATCGCCCCAATTATAAATTCAACTATAACGTCAGTAGCAAGTGGTGTAATCGTAAAAGAAAGAATTGCAACTATTAGTGTAATCGGAACAATTGAACTCAAAGCCTCTTTAATTTTTAGCTTCACATTTTCTTTCATTCAAGCACCACCTTTAAAATATTTAATGTAAGATAATTATATACTTATACGAGATTTAGTGCAATATAAAATTTTGCCATATATCCATATATGTTGTATAAAAAATAAAATCAAAAAGCTAAAGCAAACTTTAACATCTTGATTTTACTTGTATCCAACTTTTTATATTATAATTTTTGCATACGTAAAGATAATCTTTATATTTCCAAATATTCTTTCTGTAACCCAAGAATTATTCTAATTCAGATGTACAATGTGGACATCTTGTTGCATTTATATTAATTGTTGATTTACAGTATGGGCATTCTTTTTCTGTTACTGGCGCAGGAGTCTCTTCAACTGTTTGTTTTTTATTATGTGGCACTAGTATCTTCTTAAATACTATAAAAATCACGAGTGCAACAATTAGAAAATTAATTACTGCTGTTATAAAATTACCATATGTAAGAATTGCAGCTCCAGCCTCTTTAGCTTCTGTCAATGTATTGTAATGTGTTCCATCTAATGAAATAAACCATTCCGAAAAATCAAGTCCACCAGTTAGTGCACCAATTAGTGGTGTAATTATATCATTTACAAGTGAGGTTACAATACTTGTGAATGCTGAACCTACAACCATACCTACCGCTAAATCTATAGCATTTCCCTTGATGGCAAATTCTTTAAATTCTTTCCAAAAAGCTTTTGATTTTTTTTCAACCTTTTTCAAATCTTCATCTACATCTTTTTTTAGTTTTTCCTTATTCATATTTATCCTCCTATTTTATAACATAAAATAATTACTTTTTATAAATGTCAAATTCAGTTCTTCCTAATTTTATTTACAATCTTGCTAATTTCAGACTTTCCAACGACTCCAACTGTTCTATCAACTTCTTCGCCATTTTTTACGAAAACTAAAGTTGGAATATACATTATATTATAATCTTCCGCAATTTTTTCTTCTTCATCTATGTTTATTTTTACAACCTTGATATCAGGATTTTCATTTGCAAATTCCTCAATCGTCGGCGACAATACTTTGCATGGACCACACCAATCAGCATAAAAATCGACAACAACTGTTTTTTCGCAATTTAAAACTTCATCCTCAAAGTCATCAGCTGTGATATGTATAATTTCTACGTTTTCGTCAATTGAATCTCCACTAACATTTTTATATTGATTTTCATTATTATTTTTCATTAAAATATTGTTAGCTATGCAAAATACACCTATTACAACAAAAGTAATAATAACTACTTGCCATTTTTCACTCATACGTTACCTCCTTAAAAAAATATAGTATAAACTCCCATTACAATTAAAATTACACCAGAAATTATTTTAACCATTCCATAGTGTTTCTTTATAATATCAAATGCATTTTTTAGTTTTTCAATTAAAAGTACTGATAATACAAATGGTATTCCTAAACCCGCAGAATATGTGAGCATTAATAATATTCCTTTTGTTATATTTTGATGTTTCGCAATTAATAATAATGCGCCACTTAAAAAAGTTCCTATACAAGGTGTCCAACTAATTGAAAATAAAATTCCAAAAACAAATGATTTTATAAAATTCAAATTTTTAGTATCAGCCTTAACACCTTTGGATTTGTTTAAAACTTTTATTTTTATGAGTTCTAGATAATTAAATCCTAAAAATATTATTACTATGCCAAACAAAATTTTAATATATTTTATCCAATGACTTAATAATGTTCCAATCGTACTTGCAAATACTGAAAGTATGATAAATATCGTTGTGAAACCTAATATGAATGCCAATGAATTTATCAATTTCTTTCTCAAATTATTTTTATCATCGCCCGCAAAATATGAAATATAAATTGGTAGCATTGGCAATAAACATGGTGAAATAAAACTTGCAATTCCTTCTAAAAATGTCAAAACAAATTCCATACCTTTTAACTCCTATCTTTATAATTCGTAAATCTTCGTTTTATAAATACTTTCCTTGATATATTTCTTCCTCTTTAAGCCTTTTTTCTATACCGTTCATTATCCACTTTTTATGCAAATTCCAACTAGGTGCCACTAAAATATCTTTTGGTGCATCACCAGATATTCTATGAATAATAAATTTTTTATCTAAATTTCCAATTGCTAGGCAAGCTAAATTTATATATTCATCTAATTCAAGTGGCTTATATTCTCCTCGCATATACATTTCTTCTAATTTTGTATTTTTTATTATGTAAGTTGAATGAATTTTTACTCCTTGAATATTGTGTGCATTTATAAATTTAACAGTGTCCATGAGATCATCTTCATTCTCGCCCGGAAGGCCAATCATTATATGTGCTACAACATCTATTCCAAATTTATTTAATATATTCACAGCGTCTGTAAAAACACTGCTTTTGTAACCTCTATTTATTATTTCTGCTGTTTTATCATTTGATGTTTGAAGACCAAGTTCCACCACGACATAATATTTTTCTTTATACGAATTTAAAAGTTGTGCTATCTCTTCTGTTATACAATCTGGTCGTGTTGCAACTTCAAGCCCAACAATTCTTTCATCTATCAAAGCTGAATCGTATTTTTTTCTTAACTCTTCAATATTTCCATAAGTATTTGTGAAATTTTGAAAATATATAATAAACTTATTAGCTCTTTCACCTCTATAAGATGATAAATGCTTTCTTACTTGTTCACTTATACTATTTTTGAAATTTAAATGTTCTCCGCTCCCAGCTTCGCCACAAAAAACACAACCGCCATATCCGCACTTTCCATCACGATTAGGACATGTAAAACCTCCGTCTATACAAATTTTTAACACTCTTTCTCCAAACTTATTTATCAAATATTCATTAAGATGGTTATATCTATTTTGCATAATATATACTCCTATAAAAATTTTTTCACATATCACAGATATCAATCCAGCCATTATTTGCTACCTTCTTAAACTCACAGTCCAATTATACACTATTTTCAGATAAAAAAATAGATGGCAAAAAAATTACCATCTATTTTTTCTCATCTTAAATAAACCTTATAAATCTCGTACTTTTCTTGCTTACTTGATTTACCTTCTTCGTTTTGTTCAGTTGCTCCTGTTTTTTCGTTCACAGTCTTTATGAAAACACCTCCAATCTTTTTGATTTGCCGTATAGATGCTTCATTCTCCGTGTTGATTTTCATTTCGAGCTCGCTGTAATCCGTATTGATCCGGAGCCATTTCATAAAGGCTAGCATTGCATCAGTCATGAGACCTTTTCCACGATGCTCCTTTGCAAGAAGTGCAGATACATCTAAGCACTTTCCAATTGTTCGTACTGCCACGATACAGCCAACTTCTTCGCCTTCGCATTCTATCATAAGATAGAAGTCGTTTTTCAGATCCCCTTTTGAATAGCAGTTGTAGACTGTATCGTCCGCCTCTTCTATGTCCTTTTGGTATGCGTATGGAACAAACCGCTCCACAAGTTCATCGTCTTTTACCATGTTGTAAAATGCTCTTGAGTCACAGATATTAAACGGACGGAGCACGCACCTATTACCTTGAATTATCATAATAACCTCCTAATTTTTAATTGCTTGTTCATTATACCGCTTTATTATGTAAAATTCAATATTTTTTGATTTTTTACTAATAAATCAACTTTTAACAATTATTTTTCATATACTTTTATTAGGCTATATTAATTATCCGCTTAGTACGGCTTTGGGTCTTCTGAATACAACAAAAAACTGGCTTGTAATAACAAACCAGTCTTTTATTCAAACTATGCGCTAAACCATATTTTCTATAACAAACCTCTCTTTTTATGCTTTCGACATAAGTTTTTCGATGTACTCCGGAGTTACCCACGCATACGTAATAACATCAAAAAGCGCCCTTTTAAAAATTATTATATTTAAGAAGTTTCTCCTACAAAAAGTCTCTATATTTTCAGTAGAGTCAGCATATTTTTCGGTCCATTTTCTTGCTTCTTCCCGACTAAATCTAAAGTGTTCTCTTAGCTTGATGTCATTTTCATATACACGAAATGTCCTTATTTCTGCTCCTTCGCCACCATGCATTTTGGTATTATAGACTGCCTTTTTTGCGATTTGCTTGGCAATGTCAAGCGTAACTATGGATTCTATAATTACCTTATGCAAAATGTTGTAAAAAGTGTTCTTGCTTACCTCATACCTTTCCGAGAAAAAATCGCCAGAGACAGAATACGGGGTATTGGCATATTCCGTTGCAATCACTAGCATTTCGTACCGTGATAACTGCTTAATAGTCCGTTTCATAAATTCTTCCTCCTAAAATATAAGTTGAAGTTGTAAACCATCTTATCTGCCATAATTATATACTAAATTTTTAATACAGTCAAATTTTATCAGTTATCTCCTATTATAGCTTTTTAAATCGTGTAATACAAAGACATAATCAAAAACATTATTATTTATTCACTAATATTCTCGTTCAAATTAATGGATTTAACCATTTTTCCGTCTAATGTCTTTAATTCTATATCATCATTATTTATAACAATATAGCATCTTAAATCAGTTCCTCTAGGTCTTGATATTGAGCCAGGATTGCCTAGAATCTTTCCATTTTGCTTTTGTAGCATTGGAACATGAGTATGTCCTTGTATAAAGATTTCTCCACAGTTTGGTGGTAATTCAGTAGTGTTATAATAATATCCGTGAGTTATTGTAACTAACTTGCTATTTATATACAAAATATCCATGTCGTACATTTCAAAATCTAATAATTCTTCAAACGCAATCGTATCACAATTTCCTCTAATCACTTCCACTTTTTCTTTTATTCCATTTAAAATTTTTGCAATTTCTTCATTAGCCTCTCTATCCATACTAGCTGCAGTATCGCCTAAAAGTATTAATTTATCAGCTTTTTCTTTTATATATATATCAATTACCCTATTCAAGCCATCAACACTTCCATGTATATCTGATACAAAAATATATTTCATATATTTTAAGCCCCTTTCAAATTATCTATTAGTCAATATAGCACAAATAAAAGAACATTGCAAAATAAAGAATTCAAGCGGTTCATAATATGTTAATATTGCCAAAATTGTCATTTAGCAAAATATTAAAAACTTGATTATATAATTTTAGTTTTGATAGCAAACCCAAGCTATTGAAAAAGCAAAGTCTTTATAATTTATTGTTTTTAGGCATAAAAATTGCCAGTGCATTTATTGCACCGGCAATCACTAATTATTCTTCGAAAATTTGAACATATTTCTTTTCTGGCAATTCCTTCTTTTCTTCTTTCTTAGGTATATCCAAGCTCAATATACCATTTTTGAATGAAGCTTTAACATCTTCACTCTTAATTTGTTCACCTACATAAAAACTTCTTGAACAACTTCCTGTATATCTTTCTCTTCTTACAAATCTGCCATTTTCTTTTTCTTCATGATTTGAATCAATTGTAGCTTGAACTGTTAAATATCCATCATCAACTGAAATTTTAATATTGTCTTTATTGTAACCTGGCAAATCAATGTCTATCAAATATTTATCTTTCTTTTCTCTTATATCTGCTTTCATAACTCTTGTTTCATGTTCTGTAAAGAATGGATCTCTAAACATTTCTCCTATCAAATCAAAATCATTTCTTCTTGGTATCATCATCATATAAATCTCTCCTTTTTATCTTTATGTGTTGATACATACTTAGCACATATAATTTTTTATTTAAACTCTATAAAAAGTATCTTTTAACTTTTTACAATTTATATTATATCCCTCTTTTTAGCACTGTCAATACGAGAGTGCTAAAATTCACATAATATTCACAATTGCTACACTTATTGGTATATGTCCTATTTTAGGCTTGCAAAATCTTCGAAAATATAGTAAAATTGTTATGTTAAATTCCATTTTTCCCTGTTTTGCAGGTTTATATATACCGCAAATACAATCATAATTTTAAGGAGAACCGCATGTACACTCGTGTTGCCACTATTTGCATCGAAGATTCCATTGTAAGCAAAAGCTCAATTTCTTATCGCTTTACTACGGAACTCGGCTCGACAGCTGCCACAAAAGCGATGGAAAAGTTTATTAAAGAACTGCATTCACTTAATTTGGTTCATATTTTAAAACCCAAAACTTCTTCAGAAATTTTTAAGTCTAGTGAACTTCAAAATGGTATTTTACCAATTAAAGAACTGAATGTTTTTGTTAAAGATGAGGATTTAGATAAAATTGAATCTAATGATGAAACACAATTTTTTTACGAAAACCACGGTCTACCAGATTCACGCGAAGAGATTGAATAGTTTCTAAACATTCAGTTTGGTCTTGGTTCTTAAAATTTTAGCTATTATCTACTTTAGATTTAACTGTCCAAATTTCAAAATGACAATTCAAAAGCAGTTTTAAACTGTCTATGAATTGTCATTTTTTATAATAAGAACAAAAACAACATGCAAAATGCATGTTGTTTCTGTTGAAATTAATCTTTAGGTACTGAATTACCATCTACATCGGTTCGGTTTCCATAGTTGTCAACAAAGCCCGTAAAGTTTCCTGCTTCATCATAGATTTCTTTGCCACCGGTAACGCTTTTGGCTGTTCCTTTGAACTTTCCGGTCGAACTTATTAGTTCTTCCCAGTTGCTTAGCCTGTTTCCAAACCATTCAAATGGTCTGCTTGTGGTTTCGTCGTTTGGTCCCATAATAATGTTCTCCTTATAAATAATGTTTGTCTTTCGACATCATCATAATATTACATATCTCTTACATAGTCAAGGCTTTCATGGTATTATAGTTTTTTATATATGATATTAAAAATAATTATAATTATTGATATTTATGCATTCAGTCGTTAAATTTAAGACTTTTACACATATTTTTTCTGCTTTAATCCAGTTTTTTCTAAGGCTTTTGCTTGATTTTTCGAAAAATTTGCCATATAATTCTAATATATTAGTGTAGCTACTAATATTCTTTTAACGCATAAGGAGGATTTATATGGATTTCAGAATTGATTTATACAAGATATTTAACACTGTCGCACAGTGTAAGAGCTTTTCTAAAGCTGCAGATGAGCTTTTTATGACCCAATCTGCCATAAGTCAATCAATAAAGCAACTAGAAAACTCGCTTAACATTTCTTTATTTCAAAGGACTTTTAAAGGTGTGGAATTGACTGAAGCCGGAAATGTACTATATAAGTGTACATCTTCTGCAATGGAACTTTTGGATACAGGGCTACTAAAGCTAAAAGCGCTACAAGACCTTGAAGAAGGTGAATTAAAAATTGGTGCTTCCGACACTATCACTTCACATTTCTTATTACAAAAGTTAGAAAAGTTTCACGAATTATATCCTAATATTAAAATCCAAGTAATAAATAGAGTAACATATGAAACCATAGAACTTTTAAAAAACGGTAAAATAGACATCGCATTTGGCAATCTCCCGATACGTGATGAAAGTTTTGAAATTATTAAGTGTATGACTGTTCATGATATATTTGTTGCAGGAAACAACTACAAAAAATATGCAGAAAAAGTGCTTTCCTTAAAAGAATTAACTAATCTACCTCTCATATTACTTGAAAAAAAATCAAACTCCAGAAAATATATAGATAATATATTTTTAAAAAACGGTTATGTTCTTAAACCATCAATTGAACTTGGTGCACATGAGCTTTTATTACAACTTGCCAAAATAAATTTAGGCATTTCATGCGTTATTAAAGAATTTTCTAAAGAATATTTAGATAATGGTTCGCTGTTCGAAATAAAGCAAAAAAATCCAATTCCTGAAAGAGGAATTGGCTACTTCTATTCAAAGACGCTTCCACTTACACCAGCAATGAAAGAGTTCATGAAGTTTTTAAACTCTAATTAAAAGTTTATGCACTAATTGTACTACATTTACATATAACAAAATGACATGCAAAAATTGCATGTCATTTTGTTACTACTTAATCGTCGTATATAGGATTTCCAACAGCATCATACTCTTGACCATCATCTGATGTGAATCCCGTATACTCACCTTCCAGGTCAAAATGCTCCGTTCCGCCTACAACATCATGGTCTGAACCAGCAAGTTCGCCATCTCCGCCATAAACATCGTACCATTCTTCCAATTCCTCGCCAAACCAATTCATTTCTTCAGTGGTGCGTTCTTCGTCGTTGGGTCCCATAGTGATGTTCTCCTTATAAATAATATTTGTCTTTCGACATCATCATAATATTACATATCTCTTACAAAGTCAACGCTTTCAAGGTATTATAATTTTTTATAATAGATATTAGTTTTTGTTATAATTCTTAAAAGCCAATGCTCCGCATACGCTTTTTTTCTTTTATTTTGGCATTTTCTAAATTATTTTTCCTCCACCTACTACTATGTCATCAACATAGAATACTGCTGATTGTCCTGGTGTTACTGCTCTTTGTGGTTCGTAAAACTCCACTTTTATCTTATCATCTTCTTGCTTTATTCTCGCTTTAGCCATCTTTGCTGTGTAACGCGTTTTTACTTCGACTTCCATCCAGTCTTTTATCTCGTCTACTAATATTAGATTTACTTCTTTTACTTCTATCTTGTCAGTGTATAGGTCTTTTTCTTCTCCAACTATTACTTCGTTTTTTGCTTTGTTAAAGCCAACAACGAAAAGTGGAACTTTATTTGATATTCCAAGCCCTTTTCTTTGTCCTATTGTGTAATTATATAGACCTGTATGTTTGCCTAAGACTTTTCCACTCTTATCTACAATATTTCCTTCAACTGGCTTTATATCTGAATTGTTTTCTAAGAATTTTTTATAATTTCCATCTGGCACAAAACATATATCTTCGCTATCTGGTTTGTTTGCTACTTTTAAGTTGTTTTCTCTTGCTATTTTTCTTATTTCTTCTTTTTCTTCATAGTCTGCAAGTGGAAATAATACATGTTCCACCAGGTCTTTTGGCATATTCCATAATACATAACTTTGGTCTTTTCTTATTGATTTTGATTTTTTTAGAACCCATCTACCATATTTTTCACTATATTCCGTTTTTGCATAATGGCCTGTTGCTATATAATTGCAACCTAACTCTTTTGCTTTTTCATACATGAAACCAAATTTCATATATTTATTACATTCTATGCAAGGATTTGGTGTTCTACAATTTGCATAGCAACAAATAAAATCATCTATTACATGTTTTTTAAATTCATCTTTGTAGTTATATGTAAAATGCGGTATTTCTAATTGATTACACACATTTTTAGCATCTATATAAGTATCTATATTACAACAACTACTACCCGAAAAAAGCTCCAGTGTTGCTCCAATTACTTCATATCCTTCATTTTTCAGCAAAAGTGCAGAAACCGAGCTATCAACCCCTCCACTCATGCCAAGTAATACTCTTTTATTTTCCATTTATTCTTCCTCACTTCCGAGACATTTTTCGATTGTATGCCAAGCAAGGAGCGCACACTTTACTCTCGCAGGCATATTAGATATATTCTTAAAGGCTATTGCATCCTCTAGCTTTTTTAGTTCATTTTCATCTTTTGTTTCTCTTTTTATCATTTCGATAAATGTTTTTACAATTTCTTTTGCTTCTTCTATTTTCTTACCTCTTAATGTGTCTATCATTATAGAAGTTGATGCTTGAGAAATTGCACATCCATGACCTGTAAAAGCTAAGTCTTCGATTATATCACCGTTTATTTTTACTTCTAATTTTATTTCATCACCACAGTTTGGATTATGTCCCATTTTACAACATGTAGCACCTTCTAGTTCTTTTTTGTTGTAAGAGTTCATGCTATGTTCCATTATTATGTCATTATATACATCTGATAGTTCGTCCATATTTTTCTCCTAATCTTTAATGTATTTTCTAAACATATTATACGCCTTATTTAAGGCTTTAACAAGTCTATCAACATCTTCTTTTGTGTTGTAAAAATAAAAACTTGCTCTACAAGTAGAATCTATTCCTAAAAATCTCATTAGTGGTTGTGCACAGTGATTGCCAGAGCGAACGCATACATTTTCTGAATCTAATATACTTGCAACATCATGTGGATGTACGCCATTTATATTAAAAGAAATTACTGAAGAATGATTTTCTCTGTTTGGTGTCATATAAATGGTTAAGAAATCTAATTTTGAAAGCTCATCTATCGCATAACTTACAACTTCTTTTTCTATTTTATCAATCTCTTCGTATCCTATTTTTTCAATGTAGTCAATTGCGGCTGAAAGACCTACAACGCCTTCTACATTTTGTGTGCCTGCCTCAAATTTATTTGGAAGTGGTGCAAATGTTGTGTTTTGTTCATACACATATTCAATCATATCTCCGCCCATTAAAAACGGATTCATTTTATTTAATATTTCTCTTTTTCCGTAAAGCACGCCTATTCCAAGTGGTGCAAGCATTTTATGGCCAGAAAAAGCAAGAAAATCTGCATCCAAATCTCTAACATCAACTTTCATATGAGGAATACTTTGTGATGCATCTACTAACACTTTTGCGCCTTTTTTATGTGCATATTTTATTATTTCTTTGACATTATTGATTGTGCCTAAAACGTTTGAAACCTGTGTAATCGCAACAATTTTAGTCTTATCTGTTATCTTAGATTCTATCTCTTCTTTTGAAAGTTCAAAATCCTTATTTATATACATGTATTTTAAAGTGCTTTTTGTTTTTTTAGTAACCATTTGCCAAGGAACTAAGTTAGAATGATGTTCCATTATTGATAAAACAACTTCATCTCCCTCAGAAAGGTTATCTAGTCCATAAGAATATGCAACCAAATTTAGGCTTTCACTTGCATTTTTAGAAAATATTATTTCTTCTGGATATTTTGCATTTATAAAGTTTGCAATTTTAGCTCTTGCACCCTCATAAAGTTCAGTCGCCTCAACACTTAACGAGTACGCTCCTCTATGAGGATTAGCATTACTTTTTTCATAATATTCATTTATTTTATCTAATACATATCTAGGCTTTTGCGTGGTAGCACCACTATCTAAATATGCGATATTTTTGTTTTCAAATATCGGAAAATCATTTTTTATTTCTTCTATATTCATACTAATCCCTTTTTAATTCAATTTTTCATCAATTTTATTTATAATCTCGTTTCTCAACTCTTCATCATTTATTCTGTCTATTATATTTGAAAAGTTTGATTTCACAAGCAATTTAACAGCTTCTTTATAACTTAGGCCTCTAGACATTATATAAAATATAACTTTATCATCTACTCTACCAGAAGCAGTTGAATGATTTCCGTGAGACATCATCTTCACTGCATAAAAGCATTGGAAGAGCAATTGATTTTGCATCTTTTGATAAAAGCATGCAATATTCGTTTTCGTTTCCTTTAGCCTTTTTCGAGCCCTTTTTAAAATCTATCGTTCCCTTAAAATGCTTTTTAGCTTTGTCTGAAAGCGAACCTTGAACATCAATATCTACATTTGTTTTCTTTCCATAAAGTTCAACTATATAATTCAAATCTTTTATTTGATTATCTGTTCCTAAATAAACTGTCTTTATATCATTTGTTGAATTCTCGCCATTTACACTCGAATAATAATTGCTAATACTTGTTTTTCCACCAATATCTATAATTGTATAATTTACATTTGAGTTCTTTTCTAAAACATTTTCAATTGTTTCGAAATTATCCGAAGTCTCATTCATAAAATTTATTATATTAACATTTACTTTCGCATTTTCACTTGCAAATAGCTTTATTCCACTATTTCTAAAGCACTTTCTAGCTGTACTTGCTCTATATTCTATCGTAATTGTAGAATCTCCCATCGCATTTATTAAAATTTGATTTATAAGTGATAAATTTTCATCGTCGAAATTATATACAATCTTTTCTTCACTATTATTTAAATCTATTTTGATTTTGGTATTCGAATTTTCAAAACCAAGTCCAACCCCAAATTTAAAACTTAAATCTTCTTTTAGTACTGAGGCACATTGTGGCATCTTCATGCCTTTAAAATCTTCTGTAACTTGTGGCATTTCAACATCTAATTTAATATTATTTATATTAAAATTTTTAGAAGTTCTAATCGGTGTATTATTAAATTCCATATCTATCCAATGCTCCCTTCTAATTCGAGATTTATAAGATTGTTCATTTCAACTGCATATTCTACAGGAAGTTCTTTCGAAACAGGATATGCAAAACCTCTAACAATCATCGCTCTCGCATCATCTTCTGAAAGCCCTCTACTCATCAAATAAAATATAGCTTTATCGCTTATTTTACCTATCTTAGCTTCGTGAGAAAATTCAATTTCATCATTTCTAATATCGTTTACAGGAATTGTATCAGAACGAGAATTATCATCTAGCATAAGCGATTCGCAACTTACGCTACACTTTGAATTTGTAGCATTCTCCATAATTCTAACAAGTGCTCTATATGTACACGCACCACCATTTTTCGAAAGCGATTTAGAATTTACAACTGATGATGTATTAGGTGCATTATGAACAACTTTAAATCCCGTATCAAGATTTTGCCCCTTGCCGGCAAAAGTAATTCCTGTATACTCTGTTTTTGCTCCCTCGCCATTTAAAACGCTCATTGGATATAGCATTGAAACCTTAGAGCCAAAAGAACCCGTAACCCAATCAATCTGTGCGTTTTTGCCTACAATAGCCTTTTTTGTATTTAAATTCATCATATTCTTTGACCAATTTTCTATTGTCGAATATCTTAAATAAGCATTATCTTTTACGTATAACTCAACACATCCAGCATGCAAATTAACTTTGTTGTATTTAGGCGCAGAACAGCCTTCAATAAAATGAAGACTTGCTCCCTCATCAACAATAATTAGTGTATGCTCGAATTGTCCAGACTCAGGCGAATTAAGCCTAAAATATGATTGCAAAGGAATATCTACTTTCACTTCCTTAGGAACATAAACAAATGAACCTCCAGACCATACAGCTGCATGAAGTGCAACAAATTTGTGTTCACTAATCGGAACACATTTCATAAAATATTCTTTCACAATCTCTGGATATTCTTTAACTGCTGTTTCCATATCGGTATAAATTACACCCTGCTTTAGCAAATCTTCTTTCATGCTGTGGTAAACAACTTCAGAATCATATTGAGCACCAACACCACCTAAAGATTTTTTCTCTGCATCAGGTATACCAAGCTTATCGAATGTGTTTTTAATGTCTTCAGGAACATCATCCCAACTAGAATTTAGCTTAGACTTTGGCTTTACATACGTTGCAATACCATCCATTCTAAGCTCTGAAAGGTCTGGTCCCCATGTTGGAAGTTTTAGTTTGTCATACATTGCTAAAGCATCTAATCTGATTTTTCTCATCCAATCAGGATCATTTTTTTGTCTAGAAATTTCTTCTATAATCTCTTTGTTTAAGCCTTTTTTCATTTTAAATTCGTAGTCGTCTTTATTTTTAAAATCATAAATATTTCTATCTACTTCATCTACTTTTGTCTTCATATTACATACCTGCTTCCTTGTATTTGCTAAAACCGTTTTCTAAAATATCTTTTGCAAGCTCAAAATCCCCTGTTTTCACAATCTTGCCATCTACCAAAACATGCACAAAATCAACATCTAAACTCTCTAAAATACTCATGTTGTGAGTAATTATTAAAATAGAATTTTTATTTGATTTATACATTTCAATTCCTTTAGAAACAGCCTTTATTGCATCAACATCAAGACCAGAATCTGTTTCATCTAATATAGCAAGTTTAGGATTTAAAACAAGCATTTGCAAAATTTCATTTTTCTTTTTTTCTCCACCAGAAAAACCAACATTTAAGTTTCTATCAATCAAATTTGCGTTCATATTTAACTCTTTTGCATAATTTTTTACACTATCCTTAAATTCAAAAATTTTTACTGGCTTTTCATCAATTTTATTTTTAGCAACCTTCAAAAAGTTAAGACAAGAAATACCCGGTATCTCTTCTGGTGCTTGAAAAGACATAAAAACACCTTTCTTTGCAATCTTGTCTGTAGAAAGATTCGTTATATCTTCACCATCAAGCTCAATCTTGCCACTCGTTTTCTTATATTCAGGATTATTTAAAATAACATTAGCAAGTGTAGACTTTCCGGCACCATTTGGTCCCATAATAACATGAACTTCACCTTTACCAATACTTAAATTAAGTCCTTTTAAAATCTCTTTTTCGCCTGCAACAGCATATAAATCTTTAATTTCTAATAAACTACTCATATTATCTCCTCATTTTCATAGTATTTCAGTAGTAATTATAAATTCTAATTCATAGTTTGTCAATAGGAATTGAATTTTCAAAAAAGAGGTGAAGTTTTTTAGCTTTCACCTCAAGATTAAAATTTGCTATTTAATTAAATCCTCCAATGTTTTACTATCTATATATTCATTTATCACATTATCTAGGCCTTCCCAAAAAGTAAAAGTCTTGCAACCATTCTTTCTTGCGCAGTCGCTTTCTCCTGTAACACACATAACAGGAGCTAAATCTCCCTCGGTAGCTCTTAAAATATCACCAACTTTATATTCACTTGGCTTCTTTGAAAGTCTATATCCACCTGCATTACCTCTTGCAGTTTCTAAAAATCCCGCTTTATTTAACATAGAAATTATTTGCTCTAAATATTTATTTGAAATTTGTTGTCTGTCTGCAATACTCTTTAAAGAAATAAAATTTCCATTGCCATTGGTAGCTAAATCTATCATTATTCTTAAGGCATATCTGCCTTTAGTTGAAATTCTCATCATGTGCCTCCTTAAGTAAAAGTTTTTCTAAATAATATCACAAAAAAATTAAATTAGCAAATGCACTCTTAGATATTCATTTTCATCCTTCTATTTTCTGTGTGCGACACTTTCTATATGTTGAAGTTCAAATCTGTATTTTTGCTTAACATCTGGATATTTTTCATGATCCACTTCACTTAAAAACATATCTTTAGGTCTAATCCATAAGCCACAATCACCATATAATTTTCTGTAAATAACAAACTCTTCTTCAGTTTCAGAATTTTTTGCTACATCTACTACCAAATAATAATCTCCCTTAAAATGTTTATATATTGCATTTATTTTTAATTCGTTCATGTGTTACATCCTCCCAAATTTTATAATTCTATATAATACAGTTTCTCGCTGTTTCCTAACATCTTAATATACTTAGCACAAAACTTTCCTCACTCTAAAACACAAATATTGTTTCAAATACAATTTAACATTATTTAAGGTCTACTTCAATATATTTTAAAATAACTGTTGTCTATTATATTGAAAAATTTGTCAACTTTGTCAGCAAAATTTATTTTTTTGCTTGACTTATATAACTATTTATGTTAATATATTTTTCGTTCGCTTTTAACATTGAAAATTCATACACCTCTTTTGGTGTATTTTATATATATTCACGCGAGATAGATTGTGTTGGAGATGAGATACCTT
>CAUGFN010000007.1:0-42396 GCA_959598745.1 uncultured Eubacteriales bacterium | reverse complement strand
TTATATTTATAGGCTGAACGTATTATTATTCATTAAAATTTTCGTATGTCCAAAGGAGCTGTTAGAAAATTTAGGAACATTAGGTGGGATATTTTTTAAGATTTCTTCGATAATGTATCCTTTATTTTTTATAATTATATTTATAGGCTGAACGTATTATTATTCATTAAAAATTCCGTTTTACGCATTCATTATTTCTTTAACTTCTTCTTCAGTTAGGTATCTCCACTTTCCTTTTTCAACACCTTCGCATGTCAAATTTCCAACGCCTTCTCTTTTTAGTGCAATAACAGAAAGTCCAATAGCCTCGCACATCTTTCTTACTTGCCTATTTCTGCCCTCATGAATTTGTATCCAAATTCTTGCAATATCATTTGTATTATCTTTTAGTAACAATTCAACTTTTGCAGGTGAAGTCACGTAATCCTCAATCTTTACGCCATGTCTTAATTTTTCCAAATCGCCTTCACTTGGCACACCTCTAGTCTTTACTATATATGTTTTTGTCGTTTCATGCTTTGGATGAGTCACTTTATATATAAAATCGCCATCATTTGAAAGAAGCAAAAGACCAGATGTAAACATATCCAATCTACCTACTGGAACAACTTTCTCATTAACACCTTCTAGTAAATCCATTACTGTTTTTCTTTCTCTATCATCTGTAACTGTTGTTACATACCCAACTGGTTTATTTAATAGTATGTATATTTTTTGTTCTTTGGTTATTTTTTTGCCGTTCATTTCCACAGTATCTTTACCTGGCACTATTTTGGTTCCAAGCTCCGTAACTGTATTACCATTAACCTTTACTAGGCCTTGAACGATATATTCCTCACATTTCCTTCTTGATGCAACTCCGCATTCTGCTAAATATTTTTGTAATCTTTCTTCTTCCATAATTTCAACTCCAACTTTTTTATTATTTTTTGCATTATATCCTCAATTTTTTCACATAATAACTATATCCTTCATAATATATCTTAGATTTCCTTTTTCCATACTCCTAGCTAGGTTTATGGTTTATATAGATTATCAAGCTTAAACGATGATGCTATCATTATTTAAGCTTGATGCTATTTTTAAGACATTTTATTTACATATATCATCATATATTTTGGCATATTCTTTTGCAGATGACTTCCATGAAAAATCTTCTCTCATAACTCTTTGAGCTAAACTTCTCCACTCATCTTTGTTTTTATATACTTCTAATGCTTTTTTGGTTACTTCAACCAAGTCTTCTACTTTCTTGCCCCAAAATGTAAAGCCATTTCCCTTTTCTTTATTTCCAGCATAGCCAACTATTGTGTCTTTTAAACCACCAGTACTTCTTGCAATAGGAATAGTTCCATACCTAAAACTTATAAGTTGAGATAAACCACATGGTTCAAACATTGAAGGCATCAAAAACATATCACTTCCTGCATAAATTCGTTTTGCAAGCTCGCCATCAAAAATATTATTAATAGAAACTTTTGTAGGGTACTTTTCCTTTAAATACTCAAGTCTATTAATGTAATGTTCCTCGCCCATTCCAAGCACAACAAATTGTATATCTTCTTTTGAAAGTAATATATTCATTCCTTCAATCAATATATCGAAACCTTTATGTTGCACAACTCTTGATATAACCGCCAAAAGTGGAACATCTTTTTCTGGCAAACCTAATTCTTTTTGAATAGCTGATTTATTTTCATGTTTTAACTCAATAGTATCTGCATTATAATTTTTATACAATGTTTTATCTGTTTCAGGATTAAATTCGTTATAATCGATTCCATTAACTATTCCGATTAATTTTCCCTCTTCACATTTCTTCTTCAAAAGTCCTTCATATCCAAAACCATATTTCTCAGTTTGAATTTCCTCTGCATATGTTTTACTAACAGTAGTAACTAAATCAGAATAAACTATCCCTGCCTTCGTAAAACTGATATCCCCATAAAATTCAAACTTATCCATTGTGAAATATGAATCATCTAAATCAAAATGATACAAATTACCATGATTGAAACGTCCATTATATTCCAAATTATGAATTGTATATATTATTTTTATGTTGTTGTTTTTCAACTTTTCTCTAACCAATAAAGCAATAGGTCCCGATTGCCAATCATTTAAATGAATTATATCTGGATTATATGTTTTTATAAACTCTGTAACTGCCTTATCAAAAAAAGCATATCTTTCTGCTTCATCAGGATGACAATACATTCCATCTCTATCAAAATATGTTATATTATCCACAAAAAATGTAGTTAATAGCTTATCTTCAACTTTCTGTACGTTTTTTCTTATTATGCAATTTTCTTTTTTGCCTTGCATATAAATTGGATAGTCTGTAACGTATTCCATATCATATGTTATCTGCTTATATTTAGGCATTATCACAGAAATATCATATCCTAATTTTAGTAATTCTTTTGGTAACGAACCTGCAACATCTGCCAAACCACCAGATTTAGCATATGGTGAAACCTCTGATGAAACAAAAAGTATTTTTTTCATTTGTAATCCTCCCATTAATGTTTTTACTTTATTTCCTTTAACTTACCAATTACTTCATTAAATTCTTTTGGTATAGGTGCTTCAAACTCCATATACTCATTTTTAGTTGGATGAACAAATCCTAGTGTTCTTGCATGAAGCATCTGACTCGTAACGCCAAATGGATTTTTTCCACTAGAATAAACGTCATCGCCAACAACAGGATAACCTATATGTGACATATGCACTCTTATTTGATGTGTTCTTCCTGTTTTCAATTCAATCTCTACTAAAGTATATCCCTCTTCAAATCTTTTAAGAACTTTAAAATTAGTATGTGCCTCTTTGCCATCTTTAACAACCGCCATTTTCTTTCTATCATTTGGATGTCTACCTATTGGCAAATTTATAACGCCATTATCCTCTTTTATTATTCCTTTAACCAACGCTACATATATCTTTTTTGTTTTCCTATCTTGTATTTGTTTAGCAATATTATTATGTGCGAAATTATTTTTTGCAATAACAAGTACTCCTGTAGTATTTTTATCTAGTCTATGAACAATACCTGGTCTAAATTCTCCATTTATGCTAGACAACTCGCTCTTGCCAAGCATTGCATTTACTAATGTCCCAGTTCTATTTCCAACTGCAGGATGCACAACCATATTTTTAGGTTTATTCACAACGATAATATCTTCGTCCTCGTATATAATATCTATTGGAATATCCTCAGCAACCAGTTCTTCGTTTTTATCCTTTTCAGTATCTTCAGGTATGTAAATTTCTTGCCCCTCTTGAACTTTGCTTGATACTTTGACTGCTTTCCCATCAAGCAAAATTTTGCCCTCTTTTATAAGCTCTTGTGCTAAGCTTCTTGATATTTTATCATCTATTTGCGGTACAACCGCATCAATTCTCATACCATTATATTTCTCTTCTATCTTCATTTATTTCTCTTCCATTCTTTAATTCATATATATTGGCAATTAATAGCCAAACGACTCCTATCACAATTAAAAAGTCTGCCAAATTACAAACGCCAAAGAATTTTAATTTAACGTAATCAATGACACACCCTCTATAAAATCTATCTATTAAATTTCCGATACCGCCAGCAAGTATAAGCTGAAAAGCTCTGCGCTTTGAAGAATACTTTTCTGTTGTAAAAAAGATAAGTAAACCAAGTGCAATTATTATCACAATTGCAACTATGCAAAGCATACTATTAGAACCTGGTGCCAAGCCAAAAACAGTTCCAGTATTTTCGCTGTACACAATTTTTATTATGTCAGGAATTATAACCTTAACAGGTTTTTCCGCAACAATATATGCCTTTATAATTTGATCAATCAAAACAAAAAGTAAACAAAGCATCATTTTTAAATCTCCATTTCATTTTCATCTTTTTCTTTGTGTTTATCATTATGAATGTTGTCTCTATGGATAACATTTTTAACAGACTTATTAGCTTGATTCTCGATATCTTTCTTTTGAGAATCTATACCATTTTCTTTTAAACACTCTTTTAGCATATTTGAAACTTCAATTTGAAGTTCATTTGCTTTTTCAGATATCGGAATTAGTGCATATTCGGGTTTTTGTATGTTTATAAAATCACATTCCTCAAAAACTTGACGTAAAGCATCTTCTGTACTTTGAATGCTTAAACTAACTGGTTCAATAATAGGAAAACCGTTTTCCTCTAGCTTATTTTTTAAATCTCTTTTCTTTAAGTATTCCTTTATTTTTTCATCGTTAGAAAAGATTCCTTTTAACACTTCAAAAGGAGAAATATTTTCTTCTTTTGCTTCGTATTCCGCAATCGTAATCATATATGCTGTTATATTTCTTTCTAACGCAGGAATATATTCATCATTTTCAATCATTCTTGCTCTATTTTCAAGAGCCACTCTAGAATCAGAATCATTTTCATAATTTTCTGCCTTCTTTATAATTAAATCCCTAGCTTCACTTTTTCCATGGCTTTTATACCATTTATACTCTATAAGATATCCATCTAGATATTTTTTATATTCTTCATACTCTTCATTCGTTTTTATCGATTTTAAAGGTCTTATCTTTTTTTCCATTAAAAACACCCTTCCTATCATTTGTACATTACTTTAATTATACTAATATTTCTTATCAAATACAAGAAAAACTATTGTCAAAAGATTTGTTATCAAGCTATTGCCTATACGTTTATCCATCGATATGACTAAAGTCTTAAGCGACAAATAGTAACAAATTATTCCTCTTTTCATAAGATATACTAAGGTATTTCTTAAATATCCTGAAAGGAGGGATTACCTTATGGAAATTTTATATTTTATAATTGGCTTGTTGTTTGTAGTGCTATTTTCTATTGTCATCGAATTATTTATTAAATGTCCTAAAATAGTTGCCGGTATAATCACTGCAATTTTGCTAATTACATTCGGAATAATATTTTTATTAGATATAGCATCAACTACTTTAATAGCAATTGCAATATGGATTCTTATATATGTTGTGGCAGCATATATAACGGCCTATCTAACCTGTAGATTTTTTAGAAATAATGATTTTTAAAAAATTCTATTAGTGAAATTTTGACAATTAAGTATATCATCTTAAATTTCAAAAAAGATTGGATGGAGCTTTTTCCATTCAATCTTTTTATATTTCGTCACCTTATAATTCTATCACTTTTTCCCATGCTAAGTTTTCTTTTCCAAAATGTCCATAGTTAGTTGTTTGCTTATATATTGGCTTTTTTAGGTCAAGATAATTTATTATACCACTCGGTGTTAAATCAAACTTTTCATCTATTATTTTTAAAATTTCGTCCTCTGGAATGGTATTTGTTCCAAATGTTTCAACATATATTGAGACTGGTTTTGCCACTCCAATAGCATACGAAATCTGAATTTCACATTTTCTTGCTAGTTTATTTGCTACTATATTTTTAGCAATGAACCTTGCCATATATGTAGCACTTCTATCCACTTTCGTTGCATCTTTTCCTGAAAATGCTCCTCCACCATTTCTTGCATATCCACCATAAGTATCTACTATAATTTTTCTTCCAGTAAGTCCACTATCGCCATAAGGTCCACCTATTACAAATCTACCAGTTGGATTTACTAGATATTTAGTATTTGAATCTAATAATTTAGCTGGTACTACCTCTTTTATTACTTTTTCTATTATCTCTTTTCTTAGCTCTTCCACATTTTTTTCTTGAATATGTTGAGCTGAAACAACAATGGTATCTATTCTAATTGGTTCATCGCCTTCATATTCGACTGTAACTTGGACCTTTCCATCTGGTCTTAATCCTTCAATTATTTTTTCTTTTCTAACTATTTCTAGCCTTTTAGCTAGTTTATGTGCAAGCATAATTGCAAGTGGCATAAGCTCTTTCGTTTCATCACATGCAAAACCAAACATCATACCTTGGTCTCCTGCCCCCTCAATAGCCTCAACATTTTTATTTCTTGTTTCTAAAGCATTATCCACTCCAATTGAAATATCGCTAGATTGCTTTGAAATATTTACTCTTATACTACATGTTTTATAATCTATTCCTGCCTCCTCACTATCATAACCAATTTCTTTTATTGCATTTCTAACAATGCTTTCAATATCAATATTAGCCTTTGAAGTGATTTCTCCTGTTAAATAAATTTCGCCTTTGCTTGCAATTGTTTCTAGTGCAACTCTCGAGTTTTCATCCTTTTCTAAATATGCATCTAAAACACTATCTGAAATATAATCACACAGCTTATCTGGATGTCCTTCTGTCACACTTTCTGATGTAAAAAATTTTCTCACTTTTATCAATCCTTTTAAATTAAAATTGAAGATTTGTAAAAATTAATATCTTCTCGTCAAAGAAGGATCTGTTGGTTCCATGTCTTCATCTATTTCCTCTTCGTCTCTATTTTCTGCCTTTTCTCTCATTTCATTACATGTTGAACCAATATCTTCAACGCTATTAATTCCTATCTTGTTTAGTGAATCTGCTAATTCCGGATTATCTGCGATGAAGCTTCCATTCTCATCCCTTGAAATATAGTTATTTCCAACACCTACACCAGTTTCTAATTGTGTTGTATTTCCATCCATATATGAAGTATCCACGCCATGTGAACACTCTGTGCTAACCACTCTAACCACACTGCCATTAATATTTATCGCTTGAGCCGAAATACCGCTAATCTTGTCTTTAGAAAGGATATCCGCATCATATGTTGTACTACATGCAAATCGATTCAAATTCTTTGTCATATCTATTTTTTCATTTTTTAAAATGCCATCATCCGTATATTCTCTTATCTGCTTATAGCTATTTCTAAAATCAGCTTTAACTTGTGTCATTACTTGCTTTTCAGCATTCCCCATTTCCTTTTGTGCTTCAGCTAGTTTATTTTGAAGTTCTGGCAAAACCAAATGAAATTCTTTATCTAAATTTTCAATTTGATTATTTAAGTCTATAAGATTGTCTTGCAATCCTGCTAAGTTTGTTCCTCCACGTCCTATCTCTTTATTGACATCCATTATGACTTGTTCTCTTTTTGCAACCAATATATTTTTTTGAACCATATATTTAGCTACAGTTAAATTCATTTCATCTTGTGCCTTTTCCTTCTTCATCCTCGCATCTAGCAAAATGCCTGTATCCACATCTTTAAGCATCTCTCTACTTTTCAAGGCTGTTAATGCCTCTTCACTTGAAATCAAAGCTTCTCCTATTTTTTCTATTTCGTCTGCTTTTTTCTCTAACTCACTTAACTGCTTCTCTGTGTCATTTTCTCCTGTGTTATCATTATCACTTCCAGTATTTGATGTTTGCATTTCTCTTTCATTTTCAATTTCTTCTACTGTAATTGTTCCATCACCATTTTGGTCCAAATCTTCATGAAAAACAATTTTACTATCTTTTTTCTTATTATGCTCAATTTCCTTTTTTAAATTTTCAAATTCTTCAACAGAATTTAAAAACATCTTTTTTTGACCTTCTTTTTGATTAATAAGGACTGTTATAGTAGTTTTTTTATTTATATCTTGGCTCTTACTATATGCCTCTATAATTTCATCTTTATTTATATTTTTATAATAAGTAATTGGCTCAAATTGTTCTTCTGTTTGATTAATATTATCCATAACAAATTCCTCCTTTTTATAATTATATATTATCAATATTTAATAAACAACATCAAAAGTGCATATTTATCACATAAAAAAACACCACATGAAGAGTTTCGTGTAGTGTCTTTATATTTTTATATTTCTGTTGTTGGTACTACTTCTGAAGGAACTGTTTCCATAGTTTGAACTGGATTTTCTTCGACTTTCACATCAGTATTTTCTACTTCACAAGCTTTTGTTTGTCCAAATGAAAAAGCTTGTTTTGAAGTCTTTGCTTTAGCTTCAAACTTTCTGTAATATTCTTCTCTAACGCTATCTAAAGAGCCTTGAATTGCATTAAACATTTCGTCAACATCTGCTCTAGTAAAATCATAACTATTACTTCTTGCCATTGGTTCTAATATTGAAATATCGTGCATTACATTATTTACTCTTTTGGCTGCATACTCCATAAATTTTTGTCTTTTTTCCTCGTTAACTTCCATAAATAAATCCTCCTCTTTTTATTACTTATAAAACTATATCATAAAAAGAATTTTTTTGTAACATTTTTTTAGAATTTGTATTATTTAATTTTAGGCTTAAATGGTTTTAAAATAATGTTATGAAATTGCTCTGTCTAAAATAAATTTATTATCTTTTATTTTGAAAAAAAGCAAAGATTTTTCAATTTAAACTTTATTATCCAATTCATTCAACTGTTCTAACATTGATTCAGCAAATATTGCATAGCCCCTTGTTGGATCATTTACATATACGTGCGTTACAGCACCAATGAATTTTCCATTTTGTAAAATTGGACTTCCGCTCATTCCTTGAATTATGCCACCTGTCTTCTGCAATAATTCTTCGTCTGTCACCTCTATTATCATCCCCTTACTCTTTATGCCAATTAAATCAGATTTCTTTACCACGTTTATATTATATTCTTTCGGCATTCCGTCACCATCAATACTACAATATATTGTTGCAGGGCCTGTTTCTATTTCATTTTTAGATGCAACAAATACTTCTTTTCTATTATTTAATAAATCACATTCTTTATCATATTCACCATATATTCCACATTCATTATTTAATGTTATTTTTCCAATTTCAACTCTTTCATTTAGCATACCTCTAATTTCACCAGGTTCATTTTTCAATCCTTTTTTTACTGAAATTATATTAGCTAAATTTAAAAAACCTTCATCTACGTCAATCAACTCTTTTAAATCCATATCTGATATTCCATGTCCTAATGCCCCAATTTTTCCTGTTTGTTTATCATAAAATGTTAGCGTTCCAACTCCCATAGCTCCGTCTCTTACCCACAAACCAAGCTTTTTTCTGCCATCATCAAAACATGTTATTGGATTCATTTCTTCCTCATGGATTTGACCATCTTGTTCATATTGAACAATAGCTTTTCTGTTGTCCTCTATATTCGCAACAGCTTCAACTAATTCTAATATAGTTTCAACTTTCTCATTATTTATTTTTAAAATCTTTGCACCTTTTTTTATACTGCTATTTTTATATGGTTCATAATAAATTCCATCCATTCCTTGAACTGGAGATTCACCTATTACTAAAACACCCTTAGAATATAATCTAATTCCTACCGTGTCTCCTCCAACAACTACCTTCCTTGTTGGTAAAACACTAACTTCTATATCTTTCTTAAAAAAACCTCCAAATGCTGAAAGTTTTAACCTTGATATACCTGTATCTTTACTATCTACCTTTGTTAAACTTCCCCATAATCTATCTGCAATCGAAGTTGCTTTTCCTTCTATATAAGTACCCTTCAAATGGCTTATTTCATAATTTTCATTTTGAAATAATACAATTTTTTCGGGAATTTTATCAAGACTTGTCATATAAATATATAAAACTGTAAATAATACTATTAACAAAAAAAATTTTTTTCGATTCATAACTTATGCTCCTTTCATTTTGCCTCAAAAATAACTTGTCCAAAAAAGCTAAAAGTTATGAGCTAAAAAAAAATTACCTACAAAGAGATTTTGTAGATAAACACTATTTTACAGACAAAAGTAAAACTCGTTTCCAACAAAAAAATGTCAAAAACGAGTTTTATAATTTTTTTTAAATAAATTTATGACTTTAGCTTATTTTTCTAAGTTCTCTTGCATGCTCCAATACAGCTTTCGTTATATCATTACCGGCAAGTATTCTTGCAATTTCTTTTACTGTTCCATCTTCATCTAGCCTTGTAACCTTTGTCTTCGTTCTTTCTTTCTCAACAATTTTTTCAATAAAGAAATTAACATCTCCAAAAGCTGCAATTGTAGGTAAGTGAGTAACACATATTACTTGATGTGTCTTTCCTATAAACTTCATTTTTTCTGCTACAGCTTTTCCTGCTTGTCCACTAATACCTGTATCAATTTCATCAAAAATCATCGTTGGAACACTGTCTACATCACATAAAACAGTTTTTATTGCAAGCATAACTCTTGAAATTTCACCACCAGAAGCAATTTTACTAAGAGGTTTTAAACCTTCACCAACATTGGTAGAAATAAGAATTTGAACGATATCCATTCCATTTTCTAAAAAGCTTTCTGATTCTTTAAACTCGAACTCTATAAAAGCTTTTTTCATTTCTAAATCTTGAAGCTCTTTATTTATCCTTTTTGCAATAACATCTGCCGCTTTCTTTCTAACATCTCTTATTTTTATAGCAAGTTCTTTTAACTTAATTTCTAGTGAATTTTGTTTTTCCTTTAACTTGTTTACAATATCTTCAGAGTTTTCTAAAAAGTTAATCTCTTTTTCTATATCTTCATTATATTTTAAAATTGATTCTATATCATTTCCATATTTACGTTTAAGAGAAAAAATCAAATCCAATCTCTCTTCGATCTCATTCTGCTCATTTTCATTAAATTCAGCATCACTAATTGCACTAGAAATCTCACTAGAAACATCCTTCAAAGAATAATAAGCATCATTTAAAACACTCTCGATATTTTCATATCTTTTATCAAAACTAGAGATATTATTCATATTGTGAATACAATTACCAAGATTTTCGATTATCGAATTATCTAATGCATCATATGAACTAGAAAGTGCTGAAAATATCTTTTCGGCATTCATTATAAAAGCCCTTCTTTGTTCTAACTCTTCGTCTTCACCAACTTTCAGATTGCTGTTCACGATCTCTTCGTTTTGATATTTAAGCAAATCTAACCTTCTTGCCCTTTCAACAGGATCTCCAAAACTCTTTTCTATTTCCTTCTTATTTTCTTTATACTCTTCTAAAACATTTTTATATTCATTTTTTATCTTAGCAATATCTTTTAAAGCAAAATTATCTAATAACTCTATATGCGTTTTCTCATTCATGAGCGACTGATTATCGTGCTGTCCATGAATATCTATGAGAGCCTCTCCAACTTCCTTAAAAATCGCAAGTGTCACCATACTGCCATTTATTTTGCACACATTTCTTCCATTTTGGTAAAATTCTCTCGTAAGGATAATATTCTCATCTGGCAAAATAAACTCGAATTTTGACTCTAAAATTTGCTTTAAAGCACTATCCTCCGATATAAAAAAGCAAGCCTCAACAAGAGCAAAATTCTCGCTTCTCTTAATTATATCTTTGCTCATCCTTGAACCAGAAATCGCACTAATAGAATCAATAATAAGACTCTTACCAGCACCAGTCTCACCAGTTAAAATATTAAGACCATCATCAAAATTTATAGTAATCTCATCTATAATACCTATATTTTTAATATGTAATTCACCAAGCATAAAAACACACCTACTATTCTTCAAACTTCAATGACATTTTACCATAAAACTAAAAGAAAAAGATATCAAAATTTTTAAAATTAGGATATATTTGAGAAATCTGAAATTATCCAATAGTATAACCTAAGTTTACTCTTAAATAAAAAAGAACCCTTTGCAAAATTTTGCGTAGAGTTCTTCTTTTTCGGCTACTCATAGTTAAAAACTATTCAACCCAAAAAATACATTTCGGAGCATATTGGCCAAATCTCAGAAAAAGAGCATCGATGGCACGTTCTTTTTCTGTACGTGTATCTAATGCGGATTCTTGCTCGTCATACCATAGACAATCCACCTTTGAAAAAGCCTTAGCAAATTCTTCCTTAGTAATTTCAAAAAATGGGTTTCTCTTTTCATACTAGATGAACCTCCTTAATTAAATTGTTCATAGCCATCATTGCAATATGACTTAGAAAAATATTTCTAACAACAAACGCAACATAATAACGTATATATAATAGCACTTTTTTATGTTATGTCAATACACAAGATTAAATTTGGTTTATCCCTAATCAAATTATTATTTATCATAAAAAATAGACAACACAAAACCCCTTGCAAAAGCAAAGGGGTTCGTGCGTCACGGGACGTTAGGAGATGTAATACGGCACTTGTACATATTTCGAGGCAACCGTTCCAATGTATCCAGATTCTAGAGGTAATGATTTCTCATACACTGCACCAGTAGGAACTTCGAGCTTCTCAGAAAGTATTTCGTCCATAGCCTGAAATAACATTTCTTCTACATTGTCACCTTCCTTAGCCGAACAGTTAAAGTTCAACGAAAAGTCGCAGTCACCAGAAGTCCAAGAATATATCTTTTCTCCACACGGTCCAATTACCATTAATTCGAAAAGGAAACGACCATCTTCACAACGCTCCACCGTCAGCCAAAAATTGAAGTAGAACTGATTTCCGCACGTCGAAAAGAACCGATCATCCAAGCTTTTGGCGTAATCGTACACCGCCTGCTCTGCAGCCTCATACGTTTTCTCAAACAAAGACCTTGCCATGTCTATTCTTTCGTTCAACTTCTTGTCGAGCATCTCCATGAGCTTTTCCCTGAAGCTAAGCTTCGGCGAATCCGCATTCGGGTTGCTTACGTTTTCGTTCATTTTCATGAACCTCCTAATTTGTTATTCATTACCACAATACTCATTGTTGTAATACAATCCCGTCAAAAAATTAATTGTAGCTAGAAAAGTCTTTCTAACAAGTGTTGTAAAGTAATAATGTAATTATATAATACCATATTTTTTAGCTTTTATTAACTTATGTCAACATTCATTTATCTTGTTTTTTTGCCATTTTATGATATAATAAGCTTGAAAATTGTATTTGGGGTGATTGTATGAACGATGTTACAGAAGAAAATCAAAAGAAATTAGCAGAAAATAAACTAATCATATTATACCTATTAAAAAATGCGGACTGTATTTTATCAAACTTGCAAATATTGAAATTGCTGTACGATTTTGATGGATTTAACTACTACTACTTTCAACATATTCTATCAGATTTAGTTGAAAAAAATTACATACTTAGTTATAAAGAAGATGAAGAATGGTTATATCAAATAACACCTGAAGGAAAAGAAGTACTTGAACTTACTGAAAACATGCTTCCAGGAATTATAAAACACAATTTAGATTTGATTATCAGGGACTTACTTAGCGATGTAAAAACAGAGCTTACTATCTCTGCTGAATATATACCAGATGATGGAGAACAATTCATAACAAAATGTAAAATAACAGAAGGTCATAAAAACATATTTGAAGTAAATGTTCTATGCGAAAATCAAGCACAAGCTAAAAAAATGGCAGAGAATTGGAAAAATTCTTCAAGCAAATATTATCAAGATATACTAAAGTTATTAACAGAATAATTTTAGATTAAAAGAGTGTTTTTAAAGAGCTTTCTGCATTGTTCGAACTTTTTCTATCAACTTAATTCTTAGCATAAAGTTCGTTCTAATTTTCTATTAAAAACACAAATGTCAAAATAACGACAAAACACCAATCTTATGCTAATCAGGTTGGTGTTTATTTTTGTTCTCTATTCAATTTTTTACGCTCCTTTTTCTCTATAATATTCTGAAATATAGGTATCTAACTCTCTGCTTACCTTATATATTTCTTCGTAAGGAGCATTCGCTATTACTAATGCATCAAGCTTTTCTTTAAGTTTATTTATTTTATCTTCTATACTTTTCATCATTATCACCCTCTATTCTCTATCGATATAAAAAATTTACCATATTAAGACAATAAAAGTCAATACGTGTTATGTATTTTTTCGTCGACATTTTTCGGCAAACATATACATAACTGATGTGAATATCGCTAAAAATAAGCTTAAAATCTGTGATACTCTAAACCCACATAGCATAAGTGAATCTGTTCTTAATCCTTCAATAATCGCTCTTCCTATTCCGTAAATAATAAAATATAGATATACGAGTTGTCCTTCAAATTTTCTATTTTTTCTTATTTTCATAAGAATTATAAATATTATAAAATCAAGCAATGATTCATACAAAAACGTTGGATGCACGCTTATAAATCCTAATGTGCTTTTGTCATATATTCTCATCTTTAAAAAACTTTCTGTAAGAGAACCATATGCTTCTTGATTTACAAAATTTCCCCATCTACCTATTGATTGTCCTAGCACTAAAAATGGCACTAAATAGTCTGCCATATTCAAAAATTTTATTTTTCTTTTTCTACAAAAGAATATGCAAGTTAATACCCCACCTATTATTCCGCCATAAATCGCCAAGCCACCATTCCATATTTTTACAATTTCACTTGGATGCGATATGTAGTAATCTAATTTAAATAAAACGTAATAACCTCTAGCAAATAAAATTCCAACAAAAACTGCAATTGTTACAAAATCAATTACATCACTATATTTTATTCCGTGTAAGCCATCATCTTTTTTGGCTAGATATAAGCCTAACAAAACTCCACTTACTATAATTATTCCATACCAATAAATGTTTATGCCAAATATCGATATCGCAATAGGGTTTATATTAAAAGTTAAATTCAAATTTGGAAATGAAATTGGATACACTATATTTTCTCCTTTCGTATGCAAAATTGATACGATTCATATATAAGAATCGTATCAACTTTAGTTTAAACTTATGCTGGTTCAATTACTGAAAGTGCCATTTTGTCAAAATCAAAATGCTTTCTTATAACTTCTTCTACATACGCTTTATCTATTTGCTTATAGCTTTCTACATAATCAAATGAGTTTATTCCTTTGAAATAATCGCTAATTACCATTGTCGCAATTCTTGAAACATCATTGAAACCTTTTACAAAGTTACCATATAACATTTTTTTAGCTCTTTCAAAATCTTCTTCATCTAGGCCGTTTTCTTTTAACTCTTTTATTCTTTCTGATACTCTTTTTATTACCTCATTATAATTTGAACTTTCATTATCAAATGAAGTATAAGCATAGTCTTCTTCATAAGTAAAACCAAGTCCAAATTCTCTTGTTACTAGGCCTTCGCTATATAAATCCTCAAACAACTTTGTGCTTTTTCCTGCGATTAGTTCAAGTGCTATTTGAAGGGCTACATCATATTTTACAACTTCTCTATTGTCCTTTTCGTATCCACTTTCTAATCTTTCTTTATTAAAGTTATCTTTAAAACCAAACATAAATAATGGCATATTTACATCCATCTTTTTTATATTTTCTTTTTTATAGATTTCTTCTTTTTCTTCGCCATAAAAACGCTCTATTTTTGATTTTTCTTTATCTTCTTTAACATTTTCTTTTATTATATTTAAAGTTTCATCTACATCTACATCGCCAACTACACAAATAACCATGTTAGATGGCTTATAGAAATTATTGTAGCATTTATATAAAATTTCTGGTGTGATGTCCGCTATTGTTTGTACAGTGCCTGCTATATCTTTTGTTATAGCATGTGAACCATACAAACAATTAACAAATCCAAAAAACAATTGCCAGTCTGGATCATCATCATACATTCCTATTTCTTGGCCAATTATACCTTTTTCTTTTTCAACATTTTCTTTTGTTAAATATGGATTTTGAACAAAATGTATTAAAGCTTTAAATACATCATTAAAATTCTCTGTGCAATCGAATAAATAAGATGTATGGTTAAAACTTGTGTATGCATTAGGATTTGCTCCCATTTTTGTAAGTTTGTCTAATGCATTTTCTCCATCTTCTTGTTCAAACAATTTGTGTTCTAAAAAGTGTGCAACTCCATCTGGCACAGTTATTATATCGTTATCCTCTTTTGTTTTAAATTTATAATTTATAGATCCAAAATGAGTAGAATACATTGCATACTTTCTATTTGTATTTTTTATTGGTATGATTATAACATCTAAGCCATTTTCTAATTTATAAACATGCATTTTTTCATTTAAACATTCTTTTATCATCTTTAATTCTCCCTTTATCTATAACTAATGTTTAGAATTATTTATATAAAGCTAAACATCTCAACTTTCAAAATTTAACTAAACTAGTTACCTAAAAAGTATTCTACTTTAAGACTCATTTTGTTTGCTACTTCTACAATATCTTCTTTTGTTACTTTGCCGATGTTTTCGATTATTTGATTTATGTCAAAATTCATATCCAATAAATATTGTCCCATGCTTAAATCAACAAGTGTTGCAGCGTCATCTGAATAAGATTTATATAAATTTATCAAAAATACTTTTGCATCTTCTATATCTTTTTCTGAGAAATTGCCTTTTCTCATATCTTCTTCTTGTGCTTTTATTCCATTCAAAGTTTCTTCTTTTTTATTCATTTCAACACCCGCTGTAATAAACATTACACTTTTATGCTTTATAAACATAGATCTAATTGTATAGCAAAGGCTCATTTTTTCTCTAACAATTTGGAATAACTTAGATGGCACACTTCCACCTAGAATTGCATTATACACCATAACCTTATAATAATCTTCTGAAGAAGGATTAACAAAAGCTTCATAGCCTAAAACAATTTTGCCTTGAGTTACATCTTGCTTATCATTTACAACTCTTACATCATTTACTTTAAAATCGGCTGGTTTAAAACTTTTCTTTGCTCTTTCTTCTATATTTCTATTTAAAGTAAATTTTTGTTTCATGTATTCTATTATTTCTTTTTCATCGAATTTACCAACAGCATATAAATGAATCTCACTTGTATTTATAAGCTTTTGATATGCCTCGTATAAATTCTGTGCATTTATTTTATCTAGGTCTTCTTCTCTACCGTATTTATAAACACCATAAGCTTCATCTTTAAACATCTCTTCTGTGCATCTATAAAGTGCATAAGATGCTTTATCATTTATTTTGCTTTTAATAAGTTCTCTAAGCATTTCTTTTTCGCCATTTACATATTCTTCATCAAACTTGCCATCAATCGTTTTAGGATTAAAAATTAGCTCATGCATAAAATCTATGCTCTCAAATAAAAGCTTTTCATGATTTAGTGCATACTCATCATCAATTGTAGAAATATAAAATTGAAGAGCTTGGTTATCTCCTATTTTATCACTACTAGCATCGAATATTGCACCATACATATCATCCATTTTATTAGATATTTCTTTTATTGTTTTATAATTCTTTGTGCCTCTTTTTAAAACAGATGGTATTAAAGCATTTGTAGTAACCTCATCTTTTACTAAATCAGTAAGTAAAAAAGCTGCTAATAAATTTGTTTTAAATTTGTTTGTATTTATAATATGAAGAAATATTCCTTTATCTAATTTTACTAATTTTTCATCCATAAATTTTCACATTCCTTTCAAGTTTTAGTTAAATTATCCATATACATTAGTATATCGCAAAATGAATAAAGTATACAAGGAGAAAAAGCTAGCTAAAATATTTTTATGGTTTTAATGCTGTTATTGGTAGCACATAGATTCCATCTGGTCTTTTTACAACTGCATCATACAAGCCACAAATTATACACATAAATTTAGGTTTTACTTCTGCTAGTTCGTAAAATCTTTTCAAGCTTGCTGCAGCTTCTTCTTCTTTATTCGAACCTAATTTTATTTCTATTGCTCCATATTCCCCATCTGCAATTTCTATTATTGCATCAACTTCTATTCCAGTATCATTTTCTCTATAATGATATAAATTTGCACCTATGCTTTCTGCATATATTTTTAAATCCCTTTCGCATAAAGCTTCAAAATATAACCCCATTGTTTCTAAATCATTTATTAGTTTTTCAGGTGTAATATTTAATATTGCACAACCTAATGATGGGTCAACAAAATGTCTTTTAGGATTTTTGCCAACATTTAGTCTTGAACGAATTTTATACATAAAAGAATTTTGATTTTCAATTAAATGTAATCTGCTTAATACATTTAGGTAATCTGTTACTGTATTTCTACTTATGGTAATATCATCTTCTGTAATATTATCACCAATATCCTTTATAATTACATTATTAGCAGAAATAGTGCTTTCGTTTCTTGCAAGAGATCTTAATAGCATTTCCATTTTTGCTTTATCTCGATTAACTCCATCTATTTCGATAATATCTTTATCTAATACTGCTTGAATATAACTTTTGGCTATTTTCATAGCACCTTCTACGCTAATATTAACTGTTTCTGGCCAGCCTCCTCTTACTATTAATTCGGCAAGTCTTTTTAATTCTACCTTATTTACTAATTTGTTTTTTACTTTATTTTCAAATAAATCTTTAAGAGAAACATCCCCACTAGAATCTCCAGATTCATATAAAGACATTGTACGCATCTTCATTTTGCATATTCTTCCCGCTCCAGAATGATGTATTTTATCGTTCACTGGAACGCTTAAACCCGTCAAGATATATTTTCCTTTTTCATTATCTTGATCGCACTTAAATCTAACTGCATCCCATATTGCAGGTACTTCTTGCCATTCATCAATAAGCTCTGGCATTTCTTTATCCAAAACTAGATTTACATCCATTTCTGCCAAATGCTTTTCTCTAAAATTATCTGTTGTATTATTTAAATATATTACACTATTTGAATGATTTAGTGCCGTCCATGTCTTGCCACACCATTTTGGTCCTTCAATACTAATTGGCCAAATATCTTCAAGTTTTCCTCTATTTCTTTGTCTATTAATCTTGGCATATAACCTTTTTTTGTTAATTTCATATGCTTCGCCTCATTTATAGAATACCACATTTTTTTATCTTTTTTAATGCTTATTGTGCAAATTTTGAGTATTTTGCTGTGCAATTTTTGACCGTTTTGCTGTGCGAATTTTGAGTGTAAACTTTTAATTGCAGTTTTTTAGACAAAAAAAGAAACCCCAAAGGGTTCCTTTTAATTCTATAGCTTAAAAACTATGGAGTAACTGTAGCTGTATTGTCATAACCAGCAAAATTTATACCTCTAGCAACACCTCTTGTTGAATCTGTTGCAGTAGCATCTGTTTCAGAATACCATACACCAACTATAGCATTTGTATCTGTAGCATCTTTAACTGCTTTTACAGCTGCTAAATTCTTTTCTGCATCAGTTGGATTAACAGCTGCAGCTGATACAATAACAGCAACTTTTTCATTTGTTTCTGGGAAATTAATTACATAATGTCCTTCTTTTGTAGCATTTGTTCCAGAAATTTCAGCACCTGTTTCATCTTTTACTGTTAAATTATTTGTTACATAGCTCTTATCATCATATGTGTATGGAGGCCAGCAGAATACTTGTCCTTGTGGAGTAACATAGTAAGAAACTTCTTGGTTTGTACCATAATATGTTTCAACTTTTCTAACTGGTAATTTAGCTCCAAATACTTCTTTAGCATATGTCTTTTGGATTAATGTACATGGGATTGCATTAGCATCTGATTGTGTTAACCACATAGCATCTCCTGAATCACCAGAAATAACCATAGCTCCACCTCTAGCTACGAAGTTAGCAAGTTGTGCATTTGATCTAGAGTTACCTCTAATAGCTTCGTCTCCTTTAGCTGTTGTTATAGCTGTTTGTACAGATTCTTTTAATCCTCCCATTTCAGTAGCGAATCCAGAGAATTGAGCTTGTCCAGCTGTATCTGCTGCTCCTCCACCTAATGCGATAGCTGCTAAGATGATTACTACGATAATTGTGATAACCAAAGTAATCAATGAAACACCTTTTTGATTTTTCATAATAAAAATCCTCCCTTTTTATTTACATATTCCTAAGGTATACCCTTAAGTTTTGGCTACGCCTTTTTATTTGGGGCTTACCCTAGGCTAGCTCATTTTGATTTACTTTGTTAATTACCCTGGCACTCGCACCCTGACAAGGCAATGTAACACTTTAAATCATTTACAAGTATAAGTATAAACAATTAGATTTAATAATGCAATACGTTTTTCGATTAAATTCTTGTTACAGAACTATTACAATATTGTAACAATCCAAGTATTTTTTTACAAATATGGAAAAAATTTTGTCAAGTTTTATACTTTAATGTTTTCTTTTGATAATATTTCATATTTTATGGTGCTATTACTACAAAAAAAGCCTGAGAACTTTTTATTCTCAAGCTTTCTATATTTTGTATTATTACATTCCATATGCATCAAACAAGAATGAACCTGTATATAATTCCATGATAGGTTTTAATACGATTATAATAAAGAATATCATAACTATACCCATTATTGCCATACTGACTTCTGGCAATACTTTTACTATCTTGCCCATTGTTATATTTATATCATCATTTAAGAATTCTACTATTTTTATTACCATGTCGTTTATATCTGTTTCCATACCTATTTTAAGCATCTCGAGTGCCATCGGTGGCATGTTTGGTAATGTTTCAAAAGGTTCAACCCAAGAACTACCTTGTTGTAAGTTTTCTTGTGCTGCTTCAATTACAGAAAGTATAACGTAGTTTGATACAACACCTTTACTTATTTCCAAAGCATCTTGCAATTTTGCATTGTTCGCTAAGTTTAACTGCATTGCTTTAAAGAATTTTTGAAGTGCAAGCCTTGTTATAAGTTGTCCAAATATAGGAACTTTTAATTTGAATTTGTCCCATTGATAACGACCATTTACTGTTGATCTCCACACATTAAATAATACTATAAATGCCACTAATCCACCTACTATTAAGTACCATCTCTCACCACAAGCATTAATAAATGCTGCGAATTTTTTTGTCGCTTCTGGAATTCTATCTCCTGCACCCATGTCATCATATAATCCTTGAAGTATTGGAACACCGACAACAACTCCGACAATTGTTCCAAGCAACATACCAACTGTTTGTAGTAATGGTCCAGTTATAGCCTTTTTAACTGCTCTTGATGTTTGCGTTGATTCTCTTAAATAGTCTAATGCTTGGAACAAAGCATTGGTTAAGTTACCTGAAACTTCACCAACTTTTATTATTGATACGTAAATCGGCGGAAATATATCTGTATAATACTCAAGTGTAGAATATATATATTCACCGGCTTCAACACCATTTAATAAGTCCTCTATAATACTTTTCATTTGCGGATTTTCTGTATTTTCTAGAAGTGTAGTTAGTGCTCTAGTATTAGTAAAGTTTGCTCTTTTTAGCAAGAATAAACTCTGCGTAAAAGCAATAACATCCTCTTTTTTAATACGTTGCATAAATGACAAGTCTATACTTATTTCTTGATTTAAACCTTTATTTTGTTGTTTCTTTTGTTGTTCGGCAATAAGTTTTTCTCTGGCAAGCTTTGTAACAGCTGCAGATGATACTTGGTTCTTTTTTTGTTTTCTTCCACCAGGCACCAACTTACTTAATATTCCGCAATCCTCTTCGTTCATCAACGCTTATTGGCTGTAAACCATTTGCTTTTAATTTTTCTGTAACCTTTTGCCTGCTTACATCTTCACTTTTACCTGTAACAACTTTTCCAGCCTTTGTCAAAGCCCTATATGTATATACTGGCATCGTCTTACTCCTTTCATTTCAAGGTAAATACATTTTGATTTTCTATACACCGATTTTCTTTCTAACTTCGCTTACAACAGTATGTCCATCTATAACTTTTTGCAAAGCATCACATATTAGTGGTCTATATCCAGACTCAAATGCTGCTTTTCTGATATCTGTTATCGTTCCATCTTGTATTATTAAATCTTTTATATCATCTGTTACAGAAAGAATTTCGTTTGCTGCAATTCTTCCATAGAAACCTGTGTTGTTGCAATGTTCACATCCTACTGGTTCAAATGTTGTTTTTCCTTCCAAATCGTATTCTACATTAAATCTCTTTGCATACGTTTTAAATACATCTAATTCTTGTTGTGTAAAATCTCTTTTTCTTGCACATTTTGGACATATTCTTCTTACAAGTCTTTGTGCTATTGTTGTTGCTAAAACACTTCCGATGTCGTAACTTGAGATTCCAAGTTTTCTAAATCTTGTTACAACCTCTATTCCATCTACGGTGTGGATTGTTGATAACACGAAGTGACCTGTTTGTCCTGCTTGTATTGCTATCTCGGCTGTTTCTTTATCTCTTATCTCTCCGTAGTAGTATGATGTCAGGGTCTTGTCTTAAGATTGTTCTTAGAGAGTCTGCAAAAGTAACTCTCTTATTTACTTCGACCTGATTTAATCCTGGTATTCTTATTTCTACTGGGTCTTCAACTGTTGTTATATTAACTTCTGTCTTGTTAAGTAATGCTAAGGCACTATATAGTGTTGTTGTTTTACCTTCACCAGTAGGAGCTGCTATAACTGCGATACAGTTCTTCTTATTGAAACATTTTTCCATAACTGTTTCATCATCTGGATAGCCAAGTTCATGTAGACCTTTAATTGACGCTTCTTTTTTCATAAGTCTTAGAACGAATTTTTCACCATATACATTCATCTGTGAAGATACACGGATGTTGTAGTCTGGATATGCTAAAATTCTACCATCCTGCGATAGCGTAACCTCTTGGTGCATGTTTGAAATCGATTTTAATCTACCTATTATTTGTTGTTGCTTTTCTTTTTCTATTCTAGCTATTTCTACTAACTCACCATCAATTCTAAACCTAACTCTTAATAAATTCTCCATCGGTTCAAAGTGAAGGTCACTCGCTCTTTTTGCCATTCCCGATCTTATAATGTTATCTACTAACTGAGAGACATCTCTTCCATATGTATCAAAAGCAGTATTATTGCTGGCTTCATCTGTTTTTATTTCTAGATTTTTTGTTATTGCATCTATGTATGAAGCAAATGTAACATAAGGTTCCATTGATAGACCACCTTTACTTAAAAGGATAAGTCTTATCATCTTTTGTAAATCTTTATTTTCCGGATCTGCAAATGCAACTTTTATTCTATTTTCATTTATTTCAAATGGTATTACTTTATGTTGTTTTACGATATCTATAGATATGTATTGAGTAAATGGAAAGTTTAAAACAGGATCAAGTTGTACTGGTTTGAATCCTGTTGCTTCTCCAATTGTATTTAATAAAGCTTGGTCATCGCATACTTTTAATATGTGAAATATTTCTCCAAGTTTCACTCCTTTATGTGCTTTCTGATATTCAATCGCCTTATCGATATCAGATTCTTTTATAAGACCTTTTCTTATTAGCAAAACTCCAATTGGGGTTCTGTTTGAGCCACTATCAAATGCCATAATTCATTCTCCTCCTCATTAGTAACAAAAAACTCTACTTATCTAATATTTATTTTAAATATATTTAAAATACAAGTCAATATTTTTAACACAAGTTCATTTTTTACCTGTACTGCATTTTTATTCCAATGTTTCTACAATTTTATGTGCATTTTCAACATCTTTTGAATACACTTTTTGTATAGCCTCTATAGTTCTTGTTTGTCTTATATATGCACTTGCACTATTTCCATAAAACACAATACCATATATCGAAAAAATTAACATGGCTATCAATATTGCTATTGTAACAGAACCTTCTTCACTTTTCATATACTTCTCTCCCTCGCTTTAATATCCACGACCGACTTTAAAAAACTGCTCATCGTTTTTTATTATATCGTTATCATTATAGTATAGTCTCACTTTTATATACTTGTCCTCATTGTTATAATCAAAAAATACACCTGATATTTTATCTGTAATAAGTGCACTTCCTCTATTAATTTCGTACACATCATATTCTTGTTCTCCTACTGATTCTTTGTTTGAACGATACGTTACAGAATATTGTACTCCATTATCAAATTTTATATAGTTGTCTGAGTACTCTAAAACTTTACCAGCTGACTTTACATCTTCTACAAAAAATGAATAAAATTTCGTCATTTCATTTGTTATCTTACTTCTCTTCGTCAACTGCCCAAGCTCAGACATAAAATTTATATTTATAAAAGCTACTGTTCCTAAAAATATTGTCGCAACTATTATATATATTGTAAGTGTAGTTAAGGTTACACCTTTTTGTCCTCTCATAACTTTCCTCCTTACTTAGTCAACATTCAACGTTTTTAATGTTAATGTTTTTTCGCCACCAGCAACATTGCTTTTTATGTGATATGTTACGTTTGCAGTTACAATTTGAAGTTTTTTATTTCCATCTTTTGATAGCACATCTTCTAAATCAACTGTAACTTGCATATTGTTCTCGACTAATGCCTTCTTTTGAATATCATCTATATTTATACCAACATCACTTAGTAATGACGCTTCGATTGCTTTCATCGCATATGACAATGCAATACTTCTTTGTTCTATCATCCTGTAATTTTCATTACTCGCTGAAAGCAGTGTTATGCAAGATACCATAAAAATTCCTGATAATACAAGCGCAATTCCTATTTCTATAAGTGAAAAACCTTTTTGTGACTTCACTTAATACTCACCCCCAACATTCACTATGCATTTGACTTAGTGCAACAAAAAGCATAATTATTTTTAATGGAAACAATAGCACAAATGCTATGCTTATGTAATAACCAAATGGAACTCTTTCTTTTTTGTGTATAAGTTTGCCAAATAATGATACTATTTCTGTAATTACTATTATCACTAATTGCACATCGAATCCAACAAACAATCCAATTGAAGCAACATACTTTATTAAATCCATTCTTACAATATCTTTTCCTTTTTTCTTTTTATAAATGATATTCATAATCACAAGTATTAAAGGAATTAGAAGAAAGCCAATCATATTTGGCAATAAACTTCTGCCAACATATGCATTATATATTAATTTCATAATACCAATTACTATCGAATATAATATCATATTATCTGGTATCGAATTGTTTTCTTTATCTATTCCACCTATAACAAATATCACAACCATATATAAGTATATCAAAAATAATTTTATAAATTCTATTAGCGAGCTATAAACCCCAATGTTCAAAGCTAGTGCTACTAAAACAAATGTAATACCTGAAGTTAGTTCAAGTAGAACGTACCTGCTTCTTATCTTTTCGCCACAGTATCTACATCTGCCTCTTAAAAAAACATAACTCCAAATTGGTATTAAATCTAATGGACCTAATTTGTGATTGCATTTTACGCAGTGAGATTGCACATACGTTATATTTTCTTTTCTTGGAATTCTATATACAGCTAATGAAAAAAAACTTCCAAATACTGTTCCTGCTATAAATATCATTATATAAATAAAAATGTTCATCTTACTATTTCCTTTCTAATACAAAAGGGATATACATCTTTTATGCATACCCCTCCAATTCCGCAAGAATATTAAAGTTATTATTGGTTTCCAATTACGTCTGTAGGTATATCCGATGTACCTGGCTGACTTGTTGAAAATGGTTCTGTCGTACCAGAAATATATCTTAATTCAGAGCCATATATATCTAAATCTCCTGTTGTAGATTCATATATTACTGTTGCGCTTTGAGCATTTTCAATACCATCATTTGCAACAAGATAATCATTTTTATCGATTTTATTGCAATCATTAGCCTCTGGTATTGCAACGTCTATTGGCACCTTTGCTCTAAGAAATACAACCAATCCTAAAGAGACTCCTGCAAATAAACCTACTCCAATACCAACTTCTTTTAAAATTTTTAAAGCCTTTTTCATTTACATTCCTCCATCCCAAATTAAGTTGTTGGAACATTAGTTGTTTTTACTGTAATGCCATCAACAGAAAAACTTGCTTTTGTTGTATCTGCTGATGAACTACTTGCTAATTCTATTCCATTTAAATTAAATTTTAAATTCTTGTCGTTTTCAATATCATAAATGAAGTTTATTATTGATATATAAGAACCTGTTATATCAAAGTTAATTCTTAAATTTACCTCATCAGTTGTCATCTTAAATCTTACGTTGTTATCATTTGCATAGTTACCTATTACAATCCACAAATAATCTAGCAAGTATTCTTGCTTTTTATTTGCTTCTGCAATTTCTTCCTCAGAAGCTTCAGCTTCCAATTTAGCATATGCCTCTCTTTTTTCTTCAAAATTTGCTCTTTGTGTGTCTAATTCATTATTCTTAAGTGCTACTTCGGTCGTATTTAATGTATTTATTCTTGTTATTTTAGAATTAAGAGTTGTGCCGTTTGTCATGATTTGCTTATAAGGTAACACCTTTGTACTAAATGGTAAGTTTAAATTTATATCTATACCAAACATAAATGCCACATATGTTAAATAACCAAACAAAACAGATAATACTATAAGTACAATTTTCTTTATCATGGCAACACCCCTCCTACTTTTATCTTTATGTTTTGTTCCATTTCAAGCACTGTCATGTTTACGTTTAACAGTATTTTTTCAAGTTTTAATCTAGAAACAAAATATCCAAGTTGTGCGTATTGAGAAGAAACTGCATAGATTTCAACCTCACCCATATCATTTATAACTATGTTTGTTATTGAAACACCTTGAGGTATAACAAACATTACTTGGCTCATAAAATTAGGAATATCAAAACTGCTTTTCCTCTTTTCTGTTGCTATTACTTCCATTACTTCTTCGAGTTTAGCAATCTTGCTCGAGTACTCTGCTGTTTTATTCTTTATATAATCAGCATCTGCTTCAGCTCTTTTTATATTGCTTTCAACTGTAGCTATTACTTTATCAGATTCCGCAAGTTTTGTTTCTAAAGCATGTGTTGTGTATGCTGCCAAAACAAAATAAATAAGAAAAACTGATAAGCACGCTACAAACAGCCTTACAAGCCATGTATCTATTGGTGAACTTTCTGTTACCTCACCAGAATCTATTCCACTATAATCGCCTTGACCTCTAACCTCTGCATCAAATGCAACTCTAACTTTTCCTTTACCACCTTTTCCTAATAAACCTTTGATTTTATCTAAAGCTTGTTGAATCGGTGATTGAGTACCTATTCCACCTCTTGCTCTTTTCGGTGTCAAAGCTTTACTTTTTATATTTTCACCAAATTCTTTAAAAGATGCTTTTATATCAGTTATTTTTGCTTTTAAATTTACTTTTTCAAAGACATCTTTTAATGGGTTAGCTCTCATAACTTTTTTAGCGGCTCCAGAAAAATCTATGTCTGGGTCAACCATTCCAAGCCCATTTAGTGCTATTGCTATTGCACTGTTTACCTCTATTATTTCATTTTGAGTCGCTTTGTCTTGTTGTGATAAAAAGAATGGTTTGACATTTTCAACTCTCATGCTTGGAAAGTTTTCTTGGAAATATAAATCTACATTGTTAATTGTTACTGCTGAACCTGATATATATACTGTTTTTATAAGTCTCTTGTAAGGAGCTATAATCTCATCAGCTCTTTGCCTTATATCATATAAAACTGGTAACACAACGTCTAGTATATCCCTGCTTTCTTCGTCAAGTGCTGTTACATCGTCTATATATACCGAAATTTTTTTGCAAGCCTCATATGCTTTTGCATATGAATTATATTTTTCAGCTAATTTGTCTAATATATCTTCCATTCCAAGAGGTATTTCTATAACATCTTGAATTTCATTTCTAAGAAGTATTGTAATTGTAGTTTTATTTTCTATATTTATTATAGCCGCTTCCTCATCTATACCTTTGTTGTTAAATAGATTGCCAACACTAAGTCCAAGTGGAGCAATTGAAGAAATCTTAAAACCTTCAAAATTTGTGTTTGAATTTGCAAGTTCACCTTTCGAAACATAACTGCAAAGAGCAACATACTTGTCAATATTTCCTGTATTGTGTACTAACTGATATCTAAGTTCCAGTGCTGTACTAACTAATCCTTTTTGTTCGCAAAATGTATCAAATTCACTTCTTACCAAATCATCTCTGTCTTTTGATTTCAATCCACTAAACACTTCGACTGCATGATACCCTTCATTCATCATTGTCAACGAAACAGTGCATTGTTCCATTCCAACTTCTTGTGCAATCTCATCTATTGTAGTAATTATATTATCGTAGAACTTAACACCATAGGCTTCTAACATGTACATACCTGAAGTCTTGTCTCTATTAACTTTAGCATACTTTATCATGTTCTTATCTGTATAGAATCCTAAACAACTTGGCATACCACTTGCTCCTTTTCTTTAGATTATATTTGTAATTATTCTTCTGTTTCATTACTTTCTGATGGATTAAAATCAAATGCTTCAAATCTATATAGGAAAGTAAAAATCTCTGAATAAGTAATTTCTTTTTGTAGCATCAAATCGCTGTTGTACCCAATTAGCACTCCTGACTCATTATATTGTTGTAAAATATCTTCTTCAGGTATTTTTTGATCTGACAATAAGCTAAACATCAATATTAAAAATTCTTTTCTTGTTATATTTCCATAATACGGTTTTATTCCGTAGTCTAATATTTCTGCAAACTTAACATTGCTGTTTTTAGCAACCTCTTGTGTTCTATACACTGTGTTGTCTATAAGCTTTGCTGCTTTATATCTAGCCAATGACATGTACAACTTGAAAGCCTTAATATCGTCTCTAGATATTAAATTTTGTTGTTTGTCAACAATTTCTTCCGCATGTTCCATATATGTCATTACTTGTCTGTACTCTAATGCTGTGAGAGAATCTTTAATTACATACTTATCAATTGTATTCATCATACCAAGCAAAGTGCTGTTCATTGATGAAACATCACCTACTGTTTGCATTACATTTCTACCAGGCTCAACACCTTTATATCTTAAATACTTTAAAACAATCGCATAAAAATCTGCTTGTGAAACCTTTTTTGTCATTTCCTTTTGTGTCATTATAGTAGTAATTCCTTTTGAAAAACACCATTCATATCCTGGTGTTCCCCACCACGCAGCAAAAGTAACTGTAGCTATATTTGCCAAAATTATTCCCAATATTAGAATTTGTTTTACCAATTTAGAAAAATTTTTCATAACTTCACACCTTTATATCTTAGTTTTTAAACATACTTTATCTGCTTATGCTTATTATTCCAATGTTTTTTTATTTGTATACTTTTCTTGGAGATAAATGCATTTTTTCTTATAGCCGTAATACTTCGAGTCTCTAAACATTTCATAATTATTTTATATAAATATATATAAAAGCACAAGGCTTGTTATCAATTTGTAACGAAAACGTAATATTTTTGTAACAATGTTTTTACTTATTTCTAAGCCTTGCGACAACCTCTGTTAACGATTTTACAATATACTTCACATCGTCAATCGTGTTTTCTTCTCCAAATGTAATTCTAATTGAAGAATTTGCTACTTCGTCAGGCAATCCAATTGCTTTTAACACATGTGATGCTGACTTTTGACCTGTCGAACATGCAGAGCCACCCGAACAGTATATTCCTTTTTCAGCAAGTAAAAGCATCAAAGTATTATTATTTACACCTTCGATTGATATATTGACATTTCCAGGTAATCGTTTATATATGTGTCCATTTAATCTTACAAATGAAATATTTCTTTGAATTTCAAAAATACAATAATCTCTCAAATACGCAAGTTTTTTTGAATATGCATCTATATTTTTACTTGCTACTTCTATCGCTTTTCCCATTCCGACAATTGCAGGTACATTTTCTGTTCCAGCTCTTATATTTTTTTCTTGATGTCCGCCTGCAATTAGCGGTTCTATCAAAATTCCACTTTTTATATACAAAGCTCCAATTCCTTTTGGTCCATAAAATTTATGTGCCGACATTGATAGCAAGTCTATGTTCATTTTTTTAACGTCAATTTTTACACTTCCGAACTGCTTGAACTGCATCTACATGAAAAAGTATATTTTTGCTTTTGGCTATTTTGCCAATTTCGCCAATAGGCTGAATCGTTCCAATTTCATTATTTGCAAACATAACAGAAATCAGTATCGTATCATTTCTTATAGTATTTTCTAATTCATTCAATCTTATAATACCGTCCGAATCCACACCAATATAAGATACTTCGTATCCTTCTTCCTCTAATTGCTTACACGAATTCAAAATTGCCATATGTTCTATTTGTGTTGTTATAATATGCTTTCCTCTATTTTTCCTAGACTTTGCAATTCCTTTGAGTGCTAAATTATCTGCCTCTGAACCACCAGATGTAAAATAAATTTCACTTTCCTCCTCTGCTCCTATCGCCCTTGCAACTTGCTTTCTTGCCTCTTCAATTGCTTTTTTATTTTCTATTCCATATTTGTACATCGTAGATGGATTTCCGAATTTCTCAGTTAAATATGGCATCATACTTTCTAAAACTTCTTTTTTCATTTTGGTAGTAGCTGCATGGTCAACGTAAATTTCTCTCATATATCCACAACCTCTCTTCTTTATATTCATATTATAATATGCACAAATTTCCAAATTTGATTAATCTTTTACTCGAATTTTTAGAAATTATGAATAATTTTTTCTTACTTTATCAGCAATTCTTTTTTTACTTTTTCTACTTTTCTAATTTCATTGCACATTTCGTTCTAATATGATATAAATTTTTTTGAGGTGATTTTAAAATGGCAAATTCAAAACTAATTATTGTTGAGGGTCCACAAGGTGCTGGTAAAACTACAGTTACTGATTTTATAAGGTTTTATCTTCCATATACCAATCTTTATAGATTAAGTGGCACATCTGATAAAACTGTAGCAGGCAAAGAAAAATCTAAGAAGATGTATTTTGCTTTACTAGATTATATAAAAAACTTAGAAAACGATTCTATAAACCTTTTATTTGATAGAACGTTTTTCACAGAAGAAGTGTACTGCAGACTTGGATTTAAGGATTATTCTTTTTCTGATGTGTATGAAAAGTTGTTAGAGAGGCTTAGCAAATTGGATTTCGATATTTACTTTATTGCATTATATTTAAGCGATGAAAATGAATTTGAAAAGAGATTAAATAGAGAAAATAAGGCTTCTATAAAGTATGCAAAATTTAATAAAGAAAGTAGCGTAAATCAACAAAACGCTTATTTAAAGCTAGCTGATGAAATCTCAGAGAAATATAAAAATATCCATGTTGTTAAATTTGATAATTTAATTCCTCTAGATGAAATGAAAGAGAAAATTCAAAATATATTGGCATAAAAAAGAAAGCTCATGTTTTTCGTGAGCTTTCTTTTATTCTTAAAACAAATTCAAAATTTTTAATAAATTGTACGTTGCAATTTTCTTAAATTTATTTATGCTGGGTTTACATGCACAATTACATCGTACACATTCTTTTGTTCTAATATTTCTGCTTTCAATTTTCCTACAATTTCATGGCTTTCTTTTACTGTCATATTTCCATCAACAGATACTTTTACAATTACTATAAATGAGTTACCGACTGCCTTTGATGTCACTTTATCTATGTGGTCTATTTTTTCATATGTTTTTATTATATCCTTTATCTTGCCTATTTCTTCTTCGCTCATTGATACATCTAGTAACACGTTATAACTTTGCATAAAAAATTCTATGGCCGTGTATAAAATTCTGATTGCAATAATTATTGCAACTACTCCATCTAGCCAGTATAAGTTTACTAAAGCAGCAAGTATACCAACTAAAACTGAAAGTGTTGTGTAAACATCGTTTATATGGTCTTCGGAATTAGCAAGGATTAGTATGTTATTCGATTTCTTTCCGATTTTCTTAGTATAACGATACAAGCTAAACTTTGTTACTATTGTCACAATGCACACAATAATAAGTGAAAGAGAAAAATCAAATTTTGCACCATCTATTAAAGAGTTTATACCATTCCATGCGATTTTTAGTGCTAAGTAACCCATTATTAAGCTTATGATTAGCGAGAATATGTATTCCGCTTTTCCATGACCATAGTTGTGGTCTTCATCTGATGGCTCGCCTGCTATCTTTCCACCTATCAGAGTCATAAGTGAAGACAAGACATCTGTGCCACTGTTTATACTGTCTGCAAGCATAGCGTTACTCTTACTAAATATTGCTACAATTATTTTTATTACAAACAAAAATACATTTCCGATTATTCCAACAATTCCTACTTTTTTAGTTTCTTTACTTCGTTCTTCTAACTCTTGTACTCTCATTTTTAATCCCCCTTATTAGTGGTGGTTGTGTTCACTAATTTATATATAAAAGGCCACAAGTTTTAATCTTATAGCCTTTCTTCTCATATATTTTTTAATCTATTTTATACTATTAACGTAAGAAACCTTTTATTATTTCTTCTTCTGCCTCTTTTTCTGTTAGTCCAAGTGTCATAAGTTTTGTTAATTGTTCTCCCGCTATCTTGCCAATTGCCGCCTCATGAATTAAGTTTGCCTCAACACTATTGGCTGTTATCTCTGGTATAGCCCTAACAGATGCTTTATCTTTTATAATTGCGTCGCACTCAACATGAGCAAAGCATTTTGTATTTCCATATACTTTTGACATGAATTTTTGTTTTGAATTTTCTGTTGCAACGGATCTAGAAGTTACGTGTGTACTAGAATTTTCGCCATTTAATTCAACATCAAACATTGTCTCTGCAATTTGACTACCATGTGTCATTATTTTTTCTGAAACGACAAAATTTGTATCTTCTTCTAATACACCTTTTGTTGTTCTGATTGTTGAATCAACGCCTTTAATCTGAATACTTTCCATCTCCATGTTGCTTCCTTTTTTCATATGAACTTCTGTAACTGGATTTAGGATTCTCTTACCATCGCCATCTCCCTCGCCATAATGCTTTTCAATATACTTAACACTTGCTCCCTCTTCTAAAAAGAAACGGTGTATTCCATCATGTCTGGAATCTTTATGATGGTCATTATGAATTCCACAACCCGCTATTATATATACTTTTGCATTTTTGCCAATGTAGAAATCGTTATACACTACATCAGTTAAGCCACTTTCTGTTATGATTACTGGAATATGCACAATTTCACCATTTGTATTTTCTTTAACATATATATCTATTCCTTTTCCTTCTTCTTTTGGAACAATATTTATATTTTCTGTTACTTTTCTTTCTATCCCTTTTCCGTTTTTTCTTATGTTATATGCTCCTTCTGGCGTACCAGAAATATCTGATATTTCTTTCAACAAATCTTTATCTACACTATCCATTATTATTCCTTTCCGCTTTATAAAATGCATTATTCTAAAGTTTGCAACATGTTTTTTTAGTGTTTAATGCAGTGCCTAAAACATCGTCTTTATCTCCGTATTTTTCAACTGTTCCATCATTCATCAAAATAACTTTGTCGGCTATATTTAAAATCTTTTCTTGGTGTGAGATTATTAGTATTGTGCTATCTTCTATAGTATTTCTAAGTTCTTCAAATACTTTTATAAGATTATTAAAACTCCATAAGTCAATACCGGCTTCTGGCTCATCAAATATTGTTAACGCATTTTTTCTAACAGCCACTGTTGCAATTTCGATTCTTTTTAATTCTCCACCTGAAAGTGATGCATTAACTTCTCTATCTATATACTCTTTTGCACAAAGTCCAACTTTTGATAATATATCGCACGCATCAGCTTTTTTTACATCATGACCTGCTGATAATTTTATCAAATCATATACCGTTATTCCTTTAAACTTAACCGGTTGCTGGAACGCAAAGCCTATTCCCATTCTAGCTCTTTCATCTATTGTCATATTTGTTATATCAGTTCCATTAAAAATAATCTTTCCGCTGTCTGGCTTTTCAATACCCATAATCATTTTAGCAAGGGTTGATTTACCAGAACCATTTGGTCCTGTAATCGCAATAAATTTGTTTGAATCTATATCTAAATTTACATGTTTTAGTATGTTTTTATTATCTCTACTAAATGAAATGTCTTTTATTTCTAGCATTTTTGACCTCCTATTTGTCTTTGTTTAATTATTTTACCACATTTTGTAGAAAAATACACTATTATTTTATCTTTTTCGATTGCTAGTAAAATAATGGAAGTTAAGGAATATAGCAAATGGTCAGTACTAGTGTATTAAAATAAAAACACATATATTTTTCAATTTGACTTTCTTCTCTCTTTGTATTAGAATTTAGTTGATTTTAAGCTGTTTTTATACATATGGAGGTGTTTTTTATGGCTGATAATAAAGATAGAAATAATATTGCTACTAACTCTAAAGCTTTTCATGAGTATTTTATAGATTCTAAACTAGAATGTGGAATTGAGCTTGTTGGAACTGAAGTTAAATCTGTTAGAGCAGGCAAAGTTAATATGAAAGATAGCTACGCTGGCATTAAAAATGGCGAGCTTTGGGTTTATAATCTACATATTAGTCCTTTTGAACAAGGAAATATTTTTAACAAAGACCCTATGAGAACTAGAAAGCTTCTTGTTCATAAACAGGAAATCAGAAAATTGATTGGCATGGTTCAACAAAAAGGAGTTACGCTAGTTCCACTTAGTATGTATTGGGACAGAAACAAAATAAAATTAGAGCTAGCTGTTGCTCGTGGCAAAAAACTTTATGATAAACGTGAAGATATTGCTAAAAAAGACGCTTTAAGAAGGCTTCAACAAAGAGAGGATTACTAGTATTAACTTTTTATTTATTATGCATAAAAGCATTTTTCAAGCATATAATATTATTGACAATGTATTAACAATGTGATAACATTATTATTGAAGAGAGGTGTTAAAAATGCAAAAAATAAGTAATATAAATATTCGTGTAAACGATGATTTAAAAAAACAAGCAAGTGATTTATTTGAATATTTCGGTATGTCTTTGTCTCAAGCAATAACTTTATTTTTAAAGCAAGCTGTTAATACTTCAAGTATTCCATTTGAAATAAAAGCTCCACAGTTTAGTGATGAAATGATGGAAAGTATCAAAGAAGCTGATGAAATGAAAAAGCACCCTGAAAAATACAAAACCTATACTAGTGTAGAAGAACTTGTGGAGGACTTGCATAATGAAATATAATATTGAAAAAACTAATAAATTTGCTAAGCAATATGCTAAGGTGCTAAAACAAAAAGAGTTTAAAGAAGAAGAATTTATAAAAGTTTTAACTCTATTAGCTAATGATGAAATATTGCCACCTAAATACAAAAATCATTTATTAACTCCTAGTTGTAAGCGGCATATGGGAATGTCACATACAAAATGATATTCTTTTAGAATATGAAAAGTACGATAAAAAATTGATATTATTGTTAATCGGTATAGGTTCACATTCTGATTTATTTAAGTAAAATATATTAAAAAGAGGGACTCTAAAATGGTCCCTTTTTTATAAACATTCTCTTGGAGGAAATTCTCCTTTTTTTATTATTTCTAATAATGCATTTAATTTATTTAATGCTTCTTCTTTTTGTTCTTTTGTTATTAAGCCTTCATTTAAAGCCTCATCTAGTTCTTCTTCGTCTAATATTTCGTATCTTCCATCTGGGTAGACTTTTATATCAACTAACAAATCAACTAAGATATATTCTTCAGCTTTTATTTGTGCATCTATTATGTCGCAATACCAATATAAAAAGTTTTTGTCTTTATCGTAGAATTTGCTTATTTTCCAGCCTTTTTTTAAATATGCATATGACATTCCAAATGCTACATCGTTTCTTGGATGAATCGGAAGCCAACTTGTTATTAGTAAATCTTCATTTACAAATTCTACTTTATCCCCAGATATATCGATTATTTCGTTTGGTATGTATCTTTTTCTATATATTTTCACAGGTCTCTCTCCTTTAAATTATTGTTTCAAAATCGTTTATGTTATATCCCCATTTTTTTAATTCATCATAGATTTTGCTTATTGGTAAGCCGACTATTGATTTATAGTCTCCTTCTATTTTTGTTACAAATAGCGATGCTCTTGTCTCCATTGAATATCCTGCACAATCGTAAACATTTTTTTCATTATCTATATACCAATTAACTTCTTCATCTGTCATGCTTTTAAAATATACAGCTGCTTTTTCATAAAATGTAACACTTTTATTTTTGTATTTGTCTATTAAAGTAACTCCCGTAACTGCGTAATTCACATTTCCTGATAACTTTTTTATATTTCTAAATGCTTCTTCTCTGCTTTTTGGCTTTTCGAACTTTTCGTTATTCATATAGCCTATTGTATCAGCAGATATTATTATTCCCTCTTCAACTTTTTCTGCAACTGCTTTTGCCTTTTGCTTTGATAATTCCATAACATATTCGTCTGGATTGTTGTTAAACTCTATATTTTCTTCTACATCGCTTCCGAATTGCTTCGCATTTTAGCCCTGCCATTTCTATTATTTCTTTTCTCCATTTTGATTTAGATGCCAATATTAGTTTTACCATTTCACATTCCTTTCTAAGCTCTTACAAATTATGCTTTTCGAGTTTCATTTTTCTTTCTATTCCTTCAACAGCACGAAGTGCACTTGCTATTGCCTTACTTACATTAGGATTCTTTTCAGTTAAATCTCCTCCTGCAAACACATTCTCCTTGCTTGTTTCTCCATACTCATCAATTGCGACTAAATCAGTATCTGTCAATTTTAAATCTCCCAATATACTTAAATCTGGTGTTGAGCCAATGGCGATTACTACCGTATCACCTCTATATGTTGTGCCATCTGTACATTTCACTCCGCCTACCGCATCATTTCCTAAAATTTCATTTACCACACTGTTAGGAGTTATTTTTATTCCGCTTTCGATTGCCTTTATAATTTCAATTTGATTTGCTTTCATATCTGCTCTTTCTCTTCTGTAAAGAACATTTACACTCTTTGCGCCTTTTGCTTTTGCCATTCTAGCAACATCCATTGCAACATTTCCGCCACCTACTACTACCACATTCTCGAATTTTATATGGTCTACTCTTCTTAAAAATTCATTTGCACTATATACACCTTTTTTATCTTTTCCAGGAACGTTTAATTTCTTAGGAACGTCTAATCCTATTGCTAAGAACACCGCCTTATATCCTTTAGCAAATAAGTCATCTATACTAAAATCCTTTCCAAGCGACATGCCAACATCAACTTCCATTCTAGCAAGAGTTATTTCGTCAACTGTATCATATACAATATCTTTTGGAAGTCTATACTCTGGTATTCCATATTGCAATACACCACCAAGTTCCATTGTTTTCTCAAATAAAGTTACAGCATAACCAAGTCTTTCTAGTTTTATTGCGCAAGTAAGACCCGCAACGCCACCACCAACAACTGCTATTCTTTCTTTATTTAGAACAGTCTTGTCTCTTTTTCCCATAGTACTATTTTTTAAACCCCAATCAGAAACAAAAGCCTCTAATTCGCCTATATCAACTGGTTTGTCTTTGACTCCTAATATACAGTTTCCTTTGCATTGAACATCATGTGAACAAACCCTACCGCAAATACTTCCAAAATAATTCTTCTCTAATATTATCTTATATGCTCCTTCTAAATCTTCCTCTTTTATGCATTTGATAAAGCCTGGTATATTAGTATGTATTGGACACCCTTCAACGCATTTCGGATTTGTACATCCAAGACATCTACTTGCTTTTTGTTTAGCTTCATTTAAATCCATAAATAATCATTCCTTTCATTTGCGACCTTTATCTTAAGAAAATTATAAAACATGTATAAAAATAAAACAATAACAAAAATTACAAAATGTGTCGTTATTTACCCTCAATCCATCTTTTAGCTAATAGGATTTAATTTTAAAAGTGATTTTTTAAACTAATAATATTTGATGTGTTTTTTCAAAACAAAAAACGAACCCTCATTGTCAAACTTTTTTCTGACAAGAAGGGTTCATTTTACATTAATGACATCTTTTTTATTTCATTAAAAATTTTACTCTTCAAAATATTTTCTTGCATGGTAGCTTGTGTGAAGTAATTCATGTGCTTTATGGCTACCTGGTTTTTCTAAATATTCATCATATAGCTTTTTGATTACCGGATTTTCGTGTGATTTTCTTACTTTGTTTTCTTTATCTGCTTCGTATAATGCTTTCTTTCTAAGTCCATGTATATCAACTGTTGCCATTGTTTTTGCATCATGTATTGGTTGTCCTCCACCAGTTACACATCCGCCTGGACATGCCATTATCTCTACAAAGTGATATGGAGCTTCGCCCTTTTCTATCATATCCATTATTTTTCCAGCATTCTTTAATCCATTTGCAACTGCTACTTTTAAATCTAAATCACCAATCTTAACTGTTGCTTCTTTGATTCCGTTTACTTCTCCTCTAACTTCTTCAAAGTCGATTTTTTCTAGTTCTTTTCCTGTTAATACTTCAGATACAGTTCTAAGTGCAGCCTCCATAACTCCGCCTGTTGTTCCAAAGATTACTCCTGCACCTGTTGCTTCTCCCATTGGATCATCAAATTGTTCATCGCTTAATATTGATAAATCTATACCAGCTTCTTTCATCATTCTAGCTGCTTCTCTTGTTGTTAATACTGCATCTACATCTCTAAGCCCATTTACCTTAAGCTCTTCTCTATCTGCTTCAGCTTTCTTACCAACGCAAGGCATTACTGATACCACAAATATTTTCTTTGGATCTATTCCCATTTTTTCTGCATAGTATGATTTGATTATTGCTCCAAACATTTGATGTGGAGATTTTGCTGTTGATAAATGGTCTGTAAGTTCTGGATAACTGTTTTCAACAAATCTAACCCAACCTGGGCTGCATGATGTTATCATTGGCAATACTCCACCATTTTTTATTCTTTCTATTAGCTCTGTTCCCTCTTCCATTATTGTAAGGTCGGCCCCAGTATCTGTATCAAATACTCTGTCGAATCCTAATTTTTTAAGTCCAGCTACCATTTTACCTGTTACTAATGTTCCGATTGGCATTCCAAATTCTTCGCCGATTGCAGCTCTAACTGCAGGTGCTGTTTGTGCCACAACGTACATTTCTTCATCTTGAAGTGCTCTCCATACTGCTTTTGTAGCGTCTTTTTCACGAAGTGCACCTGTTGGACAAGCAACAACACATTGCCCACACATTGTACAAGGAACATCATTTAAAGATTTGTCTAAGGCTGTTCCTATTTTGGATTTAAAGCCTCTATTTAAAGTATCGATTGCTCCAACATTTTGCACTTTCTTACAAACTGCAACACATCTTTTACATAGAATACATTTTTTAGGATCTCTAACTATTGATGGTGATATTTCATCTACTTCACCTTCTGACATTGCACCCTCAAATTCTATATCTGTGATATTTAATTTTTTTGCTAATGCTTGTAATTCACAATTTTCACTTCTAACACATGTTAAACATTTTTTATCATGGTTTGAAAGTAATAACTCTAATGTTACTTTTCTTGCATCTCTAACTGCTGGCGTATTTGTTCTAACAACCATGCCCTCGCTAACTGGCATTACACATGAAGTTGCAAAGCCTCTTGCTCCCTCTACTTCAACTATACACATTCTACATGCACCGATTTCATTTATACCTTTTAAATGGCAAAGTGTTGGAATATCTATTCCATGCTCTCTGGCTGCATCTAAGATTGTATAAGACTTTGGCACTTCCATTTCTACGCCATCTATTGTTAATTTTACCTTATCTTCCATTTCTGTTCCTCCCTTTATCTATGATCTAGATATTGCTCTAAATGGACATTTAGCAATACATACACCACATTTTATACACTTGTTTGAGTCAATCTCAAATGGACTCTTAATCTCGCCATGAATTGCACTAACAGGACAATTTTTAGCACATAGTCCGCAACCTCTACATTTTTCTTTATCTATTTTAACCTGTGTCATTGCTTTACATTCACCGGCTGGACATTTTTTATCTTTTATATGTGCTTCGTATTCATCTCTAAAGTATTTTAATGTGCTAAGTACTGGGTTTGGTGCTGTTTGACCAAGTCCACATAGTGAAGAACGTTTGATATTCATTGCTAATTTTTCTAGTTTTTCAATGTCTCCTTCTTGACCTTTGCCTTCAACTAGTCTTTCTAATATTTCTAACATCCTTCTAGTACCAATTCTGCAAGGAGGACACTTTCCACAAGATTCATCAACTGTGAAATCTAAGAAGAATCTTGCTAAGTTTACCATACATGTTGTATCATCCATAACAATAAGTCCACCTGAACCCATCATTGAGCCTATCGCATTTAAGCTTTCATAATCAATTGGTGTATCTAAATATTGTGCAGGTATGCAACCACCTGATGGTCCACCAGTTTGTGCCGCTTTAAATTCTTTTCCATTTGGAACTCCGCCACCAATATCGTATACTATTTCACGAAGTGTTATTCCCATAGGAACTTCTACTAATCCAACGTTATTTATATTTCCACCTAATGCAAATACTTTTGTACCTTTTGATTTTTCTGTGCCTATACTTGCAAACCATTCTGCACCATTTAATATTATTTGTGTTATATTTGCATATGTCTCAACATTGTTTAATAATGTTGGCTTTCCAAACAAACCTTTAACTGCTGGGAATGGTGGTCTTGGTCTTGGTTCGCCACGTCTTCCTTCAACTGATTCCATAAGAGCTGTTTCTTCTCCGCATACAAATGCACCAGCACCAAGTCTAATTTCTAAATCAAACTTAAATCCTGTGCCCATTATATTATCACCAAGTAGTCCATATGCTCTTGCTTGATCTATTGCAACTTGCAATCTATGAACAGCAATTGGATACTCAGCTCTAACATATACATAACCTTTATTTGCACCTATTGCATATGCTGCTATTGCCATCGCTTCAACTACTGTATGTGGGTCGCCCTCAAGAACAGATCTATCCATAAATGCTCCTGGGTCACCTTCATCTGCGTTACATGCAACATATTTTTGGTCATCTACAGAATTTTTTGCGAACTGCCACTTTCTACCCGTTGGGAAACCAGCTCCACCTCTACCTCTAAGTCCAGAGTCTGAAACTTCTTTTATTACTTCGTCTGGTGTCATTTTTGTTAATACTTTTTCTAATGCTTTATAGCCATCAAAAGCAAGATACTCATCGATATTTTCTGGGTCTATTAAACCACAATTTTTAAGAACGATTCTATGTTGTTTTTTATAAAAGTTTAGTTCATCTAATTTTTTTACAACTGTTCCATCTACATCTTTGCAAAGTAATCTTTCAACGATTTCGCCTTTTATAATGTGTTTATCTATTATTTCTTCTACATCATCTTCCGTTGCCATTGCATAAAATGTGTCTTCTGGTCTTATAACCATTATTGGACCTCTTGCACAAAGTCCAAAGCAGCCTGTTCTAACTACTCTGACATTTTCTATGTTTTTTTCTTTGATTTGTTCGTTTAATTTTTCAATTATTTTACCTGAATGAGATGATGTACAACCTGTACCTCCACACACAAGAATATGTTTCTCATTACCAGGATAATTTATATCTTTTCTTAGAGAAATCTCTTTAAATGTTTTTTCTCTAATTTCATTTAATTCTTCTATAGACTTCATTATATCCCCTCTTTCTTTTTAGTTTGTGCCCGACTATGAGCTCAAAATCTAAAAACTACTTATTCGTATTTTTCAAGAATCTCTTTTACTTTTGATGGATCCATTTTTCCGTATACTTCATTATTTATTGTCATTACTGGTGCTAAACCACATGCTCCTACGCATCTTGTTGCTTCTAATGAGAATTTTCCATCCGGTGTAACTCCACCAACATCTATTCCTAATATCTCTTTTATCTTATCTAGTACACCTTGCGAACCTTTAACATAACAAGCTGTTCCAAGGCATACACCTATATTATATTTTCCTTTTGGTTCTAATGAAAATCTACTATAGAATGTTATTACTCCATATATTTCTGCCATTGGTATTTTTAATTCTTCTGATATTTGTTTTTGTGCTGCTGTCGGGATATAGCCATAAATTTCTTGTGCTGCATTTAATACCTTCATTAGTTGGCTCTTATCTCCATCACAAGATTTTATAACTTCCTCTAGTTTTTCTTTTCTTTCATCTTTGCCACCGCATCCGCAGCAACATTTTGATTCTTCATTTGACATAACCATTTTCCTCCTTCAAAATTACTAGAAGTTCAACTTCTTTCCCTCTATTTTTTGTGTACAATTGGATTTTATGAGGGAATATATCCACTTAAAATGTCCATCTTGTTTCATTATATCAAATTAAATTTTGGCATGCAACACACAAAAAATGGCGAAGCACAAATAATGCTCCGCCAAGTCTTACTACTTAGTTTCAATTATGAAAATTATTCTTCAAGCCATTTTTCAAAAGCTACAATTATTCTCTTTGCAACCTCTTCTTGAGATATGTTTGTTGTATCGATTACAAAGTCATAGTTACTTTTATCTTCTTTATGTACGCCATATAGATTAAAATATCTCTCATTCTCAAGGCAAAATCTTCTTTTAATGTCTTCCTTTTGTTCTTCTAGTGTCGCAAAATTTTCGCTTTCTTTTCTGTTTGGATCATTAAAAGCTCTCTTAGCAGCCTCATCTAAATCCACCGTCAAATACACCTTAAAAGACTCTGGAACTGCAAACCATCCAAGCCTTGCATCTATTATTAGTTCATTATGCTTATCTGCTGCTTCTCTTGCACTCTTTTCAATTTGCTCATCAATT